>CAJQNS010000189.1 GCA_905479735.1 uncultured Desulfofustis sp. | reverse complement strand
TACTATTTCACCTCGATGCATTGTTACGTTTATTTATTTATAATTACGCAAATAAATCAAACGATTAAAGGGTACTCTGCAAAATTATGATTTTGGTTCAAAAACAAGGCGCATGTGAAAATTTTACCGCAGGCCGAGTTGATATGTCGAGGATAAAATTTTCATGCGCAACGCGGAGTTTGGGCGAAAAAGCGATTTTTCAAAGTAGCCTTTAGTCTCTTAGCACAAAATCAAACTGGATCGACTTTATGGAGGCAGGATAGTAGTGGATCAGATAAACTCAAGAAGAACAGATGTGCTACTTTCTTCCTACAAAAAGCTTGTTAAGTTCCAAATTTGGAAGCATTTTACAACTGATGGAATAAGATGATAAGAGATAGTTAAATCGTACTTCCAAGCTCCTCAGTTAGGATGTTTGCGTAAAATGAGGGGATATGGAAGTGCAAGAGATGTGGAAAATACCTTGAGCAAAATATCGGTACCCAGCACTAAAAAGAAACGTGTTTCATCAGGCATTCCCGAGTTGGACCGGCTGATGGGAGATCTGTATATCGGGGACAATGTTCTCTGGTATGAAGATTCCGGCAATTTTTCTTCTGCATTCTGCCTGAACTTTATAAAAGAGACCCTGACCAGGAAAAGGCCGTTAATTTATGTAACGTTTGATCGTTCACCCAAAAACCTGGTCTCTTTTCTCGGACCACAGGCGGAAAGCCAGAACTTAATAATTCTTGATTGCTTTACCAACGGAAAGGGGAACAACTCAGAGGTTTTTAATAAATTCTATGAAAAAAATGGAGCACTGTGGCCCTACAAGGTCATAAAAGTTAACGATCCAACTAGCCCGGATCAAGTCGGTGAGGCCATATACGGTCTGCACGGTACACTCTCTGGATATGTGCATTTTATTCTCGATAGCCTTACAGGAATGCAGTCACTTTGGGGAGGAGAAGAGCAGGTTATCCAATTTTATAGCAAGACGTGTCCCCGGCTCTACGAGTTGGATACTATCGCTTACTGGCTGATTGAGAAAAAAGCCCACTCTGACAAGCTAAAGGCAAATATCAACAAGATCGCCCAGGTTGCCATTGATTTAACGGTGCGAAGGGGAAAATCGATGCTCAAAATCTTCAAAGCGGAAAAGAGAAGTTCCAAGTTCCTCAATGAGCATCATGAGTATCTCTGCGAAGAGTCGGATATTCTTTTTGAGAGTCAACGGCAGCTCAAGCCAAGATTTGATCTCGGATCCAAGATAAAATCTGTTCGGCTCATGCGCGGTATTTCGCAGAAGGAACTGGCAGAGTTGACAGGTGTTACCCCGAGTACAATATCACAGGTGGAAAAGAGTCTCATCTATCCATCGTTTCCAGCACTTTTTCGTATTGCAGAAAGTCTTTCCGTGGAAGTTGCCACGTTATTTAAGGAACAAGGTGTGCAGAAGAAGGTCTATGTGTATCCTGTAGACAAGCGATCGACCACCACGTTAACTAAAAATGTTAAAGATAACGCAGAAGCGACCTTGTTGTTACCACCTGACATTGATACTCCGGCAGAGGTAACAATTATAAGGATTCGACCAGGAAAAAAGCTGCCCGGCCATTTCTTCGCCCACAAAGGACCTGAGTTGGGCTATCTTCTCTCCGGCCAACTGGAAATGACGGTTGAGAATCAGTCATACAAGATTAATCCGGGCGATACTATTTATCTGCAGAAAGATATCCCAGGAAGTTGGAACAACATCTCAGAGCAAGTTGCGGAACTGTTATGGTTGAAGTTTGTAGAATAACAATCTTCAAGGGGCCATGCCTGCAAGTTACCTTGTAGGCCACATCGAGAAGGTTTCCCGAATGGCCTACAAGGCATCTCTGCTAGCTACTACGCTTTGAGTATTTCCTCAGCAGATTCACTTTGAGCTTCCGTCATGAAGGGAATGCCGGTCTCTTTTTCTGTCTCACGGTTTGCACTGAATAATTCAGCACGTGTAATCTCTGATAAATTGAATTTCCGGACACCGGCCATCAACTGCTGCAGGCCACACGAGAGCTTGTCAACATACCCGGCCATGGCAACAGCACCGAAAGGTAATTTTTTCATTTCCTCAGCGCCCACTTTCTGTTTGACATCCTCCCAGGCCGAGAAGATTTCTTCCGGATACTTGCCAAAACTTTTAACGGTCTGAGGAAGTTCATCCCAATTTCCGTTTAGTTCCGATCTTCTTTCAGGATAGAAGGTTCCCTCAATGTTACTGCCCAGGTATCCAGGGATCATCGGGGCACGGCCCATACAAACCAATTTGGTATAGGGAGCACCTAAAGCCAGAGCCTTGAAAACATGATCCTCACGGGCAAAACCGCCGGCAAAAGAGATATCCGGAACCTTGATACCCTGATCATCTATAATCTTGCAGTAATCATAAGCCTTGGCGTGCAGGGCCAGGGAGGGAACGCCCCAATGCTCCATCATATTCCAGGGGCTCATACCGGTGCCGCCGCCCGAACCGTCAATGGTCAGCAGGTCAAGTTTGGCATCGGCGGAATATCGAATGGCCATGGCAAGAGCCTCCATGCCGTAGGAACCGGTTTTCAGCGATATTCTCTTGAAGCCAATACTTCTGAGATAATCGACTGATTGCATGAAAGACTCACGAACTTGCCCGACGGTATCCAGGTCGGTTGCCCCCAGCCGGCTATGCCTGGCAAAAGCGGTAATGGCGCGACGCTCAAAAGCAGCCTGCACAGTGGGATCTGTTGGATCTGGATCAACAACATATCCGCGCTCTTTGAGGAAAATGGCATAATCGAGCGATGTGACCTGGATTTCACCTCCAATAACCTTGGCTCCCTGGCCCCATTTGAGCTCGATAATTACGTCATCCCCATATTTGTCAATTACATACTGGGCAACCCCATTCCTGGTGTCTTCAACGTTGAGTTGAACGAATATGGCGCCATGCCCGTCGTAATAGCGTCTATATATATCAATACGTCGGTCCAGTTCAGGTGCTGTCGAAATTTTTCCGCCAGCCATTTTCGATTCCTTGTCAACCCCGACGACATTCTCACCGACGACTATAGGAAATCCGGCAATAGCCGCACCAGTGGCAAATGATTTCCAATATTTGGCTGCGATAAACGTTGAACCCAGCGCTCCGGTCATAATGGGTACACGACATTTTACCTTAACCTCATTGCCAAATATCGTCTCAGTGTTTGCGTTGGGGAAAACACAATCATCCGGATCTTTTGTCATTCCCGCTGATAATCCGGTCGACCCATAGGCATATCCCTGAATTCTCAAGGCATGATAACCGAGTCCCAGAGAAGTTACATTGCCTGACCCGGAAGTGATTTTTCCGAACTTTCTGGGATAGAGCATCTTGCGACCTCTCAAAGAGGACATCCATGTTTCACACTTACCTTTGCAATCTGAGCTGCAAAGTGTACACAATCCAGACTCACAGGGATTACCTCTGTTCATGGTACCGAGAGCATCATTACTTTTGGGCCATTGAATCATTTCGTTGTCTCCTTTTTTAGGGGTATAGGCTTTCTGACAGTTTTCCGTGGGTCAGACCGAATGGGTTATCGTCCGTCCCTAGGCTTAGCGGTTACTGGTTTTGCTTGACATTCCAGTCACAAAAAAGCTACTGACGGGACAACCCAGTTTTGATGAAGGAGGGTGGGTCTTTAGGGAATGCAGATGTTTTTCCAAGATACATGGCAACCTCCTGTTGATGAAAGTTATTACGTCCCTGGAACGGAGGCTGCTCTTGTGAGTATGTGCTGAAAAAAAAACGGCATCCGTCCTCAGAAGATAGGAAACAGACGCCGTTGTCTAAATCTCTAAATCAATTGTAAAAACCGCACGTCTTTGTGCAGTCTTGGTAATGTTTAGAGAGTAAATATAGCTGGGCTTAATAGTGGTGTCAAGGAAAGGTTGTTTGGAATCAGGTAGATTCCCATGGTCACAACATCGAGGTAGATAGAGCAGCCTTGGTTAAAGCTCCTCAGACAGAATAAGAGCTTCAGCAATCTCCGACATAGATTTACGGGTATCCATACTGCGTTTCTGGATCCAGCGATATGCTTCTTCACCACTCATCTGGCGTCGGCCCATGAGGATTTCCTTAGCTCTTTCAATTTGTTTTCTGCTCTTGAGTTCGCGTTCGATTACCCTTGTTTTTATAATCAGTTCTGTGTTGTGGATAGCCACTGCTGCCTGGTTTGCGACTGCGCTGAGCATATTGATATCTGTTTCAGAGAAATCATGAGGTTGACAGGTGAAGCAGTTAAGCACGCCTATCACGTTACCCTCCTTTTTTTGCAGAGGGACACTTACCATTGAAACCAGCCCCAGGCTGTTGGCCATCTCTTTTTCTTTAAATTTGTCATTGTTTTTCACATCGTCAATAACGTAAGGCCGCTGGGTTGAAAGTACATAGCCAACAACACCCTCATGGAGGTGCAGCGCTCTGTCTTTGACGTATTCCGGCTCAAAGGATTGGGTTGCTTTCAATTTGATGAGGGGGGGGCTGGAATTTTCATCCACAAGCCATAACGAACATATTTCAACTCCTGTGACTTTTGCGGTTACCATTACAATCAGTTTGAATAAATCCTCTGAAAACAGGTCCGAGGTCATTGCTTGGCTGATATCCATCAGCGCCTTAACATAATGATCGTAAGTGTGTTGAGTAGATGTATTCATTCCAACTCATGAACAAAAAAGTGAACCATGCCATTGAAGGACTATCTGGTTTTTACAGTTCCTTTAATAAAAGGCTGAAGATTTACATTTGCAGTTATCCCAGATAGTTTAACCCTTTTCGGGTGATTAGGTTGTACTGCAGGTCGGAGTCGGTTTGGATTAAACCCATGGCATTCATGGTGCTTAGAACTAAGCGAAGTCTTGGCAATTGGATTTCCATTTCTCCAGCTATAGAAATAGTGGGAACGGTCTGGGGTTGGGGGTTTTGTAAATTTTTTGAGAGAATAGTCAGGACCTGTAATTGATGCTCGTACATTGACATAGCTAGCTCCTGTCAGTTTATGGGGTAGGGCTAGATTAGCTTCAAATTTTATCCTCTAAAGTATTATTCTATAGTGAAATAAAATATCCCGCAAACAATAAATGAATTATAAATAAACTATTATAAATAAGTGTAGTTGTGCTGAATTGGTGGTGGGGTAATGATTTTGATAACTAAACTTATTAAGACGGTTAAGTACTTATGCGAGTTACAATCAAAAATGTTTTTCGGAGAACTTTCTAATGGCCAAGATTAAAGCAGAATACATTTGGATTGATGGACATAGCCCAACCCCAAAGCTACGTTCGAAAACAAAAATTATCGATGGACCGGTCAGTGAACTGTCCCAAATACCGGAATGGAGCTTTGACGGTTCAAGTACGCTGCAGGGAGTTGGGCATAACAGTGATCGGGCAATGCGTCCTGTAGATTTTGTACCGGACCCTATCCGTGGTGGCGAGCACATATTGGTTATGACAGAGGTTAACTATCCTGACGGCACGCCTCACAAAAGCAATAAAAGGGTAAACCTTGTAGATGTCGTCAAAAGACATCTAGCCCACGAAGCTTGGTTTGGCATTGAGCAGGAATATACATTTTTCCGAGGACGCTCGCCACTCGGATGGCCAGAAGGAGGCTATCCTGCTCCTCAAGGACCATTTTATTGTGGTGTTGGTGCCGATGAGGTTTTTGGTCGCGATATCGTTGAAAGACACTTGGACGCATGTCTCTATTCAGGAATTGGAATATCTGGAGTAAATGCAGAGGTCATGCCAGGGCAGTGGGAATTTCAAATAGGCCCCCTGGACCCATTAACAGTATCAGATCAATTGTGGATTGCTCGGTGGCTATTATATCGAATCGCTGAGGACTTTGGCGTTAATGCAACTCTCTACCCCAAACCTGTGCAAGGAGATTGGAACGGTGCAGGAGCCCACACCAATTTCAGCTCAAAAGAAATGAGAGGAGATGGAGGATATGTTTTTATTGAGGCTGCTTGTAAAAAACTTGAGGAGAGGCATGCAGAACACATAGCAGTTTATGGGGCTCACAATGATCTGCGTCTTACCGGTCTGCATGAAACATGCTCTATTCACGAATTTCGCTATGGGGTGGGCGATAGAGGTGCCTCCATCCGGATTCCATTGCCTACGATGAGAGATGGCAAAGGATATCTTGAGGATCGTCGACCGGCAGCCAATATGAACCCGTATGAGGTCTGTGCCATCATTATGGATACAATCTGTTCAGGCGAAATGTGAGAGATACCCCGATGTAGGTTTAGGAAATATAATAACAAGTGAGATTAATTTTTCTGCCTGTAAGTTAAATAAGCTGCTTCACAATTATCCTAATCATGCCCGAGATTTGGATGGTTGAAGATTCAGGAACAGTCTTGACCCGAACATCCTATATAGAGAGTAAAGCTTGAAGGTATTTTTCTACTCTCGAATTTATGGTGAGCAGCTAAAGGTGAAATCGAATGTTAGAACATCCAACAAGTAGTTTACAGGAGGTGCCGACAATCGTTGATCCTTTTTACCTGATAATTCATGCCATCTTTGTAAAAGATATTCAGAGCCGCTGTATTCTGCCGTAATTCCCGAAATCTGTTTAAGGAGATTTTGGATACGAAGCATAGCATGGAGACAATTACGAAATTATGCGAACAGAATAACAGGGTGCTATCAGATTCATGGGACTCTGAAATTTGTTCGAACGTATCAATTGCCCGTAGCTGAACTTCCCTGAGACTTTCTCCTCCTGGCATTGCCAAGTCGGCCGGATTCTCTTCCCAAGCTTTCCGAAATTCCTGGTGTTGTGCTGCCCACTGCTGGGCTTCTATTCCTTCAAAGTCTCCCAAATTCATCTCCTTCAACCCTGATTTTTTGATCAAGGGAGTTGAGGGGTGAAATCTACAAATACAGCTTGCAGTTCCAACAGCCCTCTTCAGAGGACTTGAATAAATGGCATTGATGGCCTCGTTTTTTAACGCTTGAGCCAGTGCCTGCGCCTGGCTATTACCTTTTGAATTTAGCGGTAAATCACTATGCCCCTGAAAGCGGCGAAGACGATTCCATTCGGTTTCACCATGTCTTACTAATATTATTCGCTGGCCTGATGGTTTTGTCATTTCCGTTGGTTGATTATCTATAATTTTTATTCATGATGTAACACTTGCTAAAGCCCGGTATTTGAATGTCCTCTGTGTTTTATTTGATCTGAATAAACGCTAAGTTTCGTCGATTCCCAATTTGTTTAAATCCAAAGAAGGACAGAAGGCAAATTACGATGCTATGAACAACGGTTGCAGAGCATCATACGATCAATATCGTCCATTTATTACAGGCTTTATCAAAGAACGCTCTAGCCTCCCTGACTCAAGGCAACGGTCAGATAAAACAATATTTGAAGCATAAAAGATGACCCTGGAGAAGAAAAATTTTATTCCAGTCGAAGTTTCTTGATATGTGATTCAAGTTGAATATCTGATAATTGAGGTTACCTTGAAAAATTGAAATTTTTGTTCATAATCAAGGCGCGAATGTAAATTTTGCCGCAGGCCGAGTTGATATGTCGAGGATATAATTTTCATGCGCAACGCGGAGTTTGGGCGAAAAAGCGATTTTTCAAGGTAGCCTTGAGTTTAAGGTTGCCCAATAGAAGGTAATCAGTCTTGTCTTATACATCATCTAAAGCTGGTTCCTAGTAATTTCAGAATCAGGGCAAATCAGCCTAACGAGAGGACTCCACTGGCAGGGTTCAACTTATTTGAAATTTCAGTAAATAGGATAATGGAAGAATTAGCATTTCAGAGAAAGAATATAAGTGTATAAATTTACAGCGTAAAGGTGATTTCTGTCTTTCCGGGCAAAAAAATAAGGCAACAGCAATCAAGGGAAAAAAGACACCGATCACGCCAGGTTTCGACATGATCGGTGTGGTGGTAGCGACCGCTCAGGGAGGAGATTCAGAATGCGCGGTCGCCTTGGGGGTAATACTGTAAAATTTACCAGTTCGATCCCAGTATCTGGCTGGTATCAAGACATTTCTCTTTTTCGTTTTCAGAAACGTGATCCTGATCTTTCAGATCATTTGCGTAGCAGACATATTCTCCACCTTTGACGTCGCGTACAAAAACCATGTTCTGATATTCCTTTGAAATTAATTGCCCTCTCATACTCATGACAAACCCCCTATTGGTTTCATGTTGTGTTTTCTTGTGATCTTTATTCAACCGTTATCGAGTAGATCCCCTCATTTTTTTTGATCTTGGCTCGTCGGTGTAATTGATACATTATGACCGCCTCAAACAAAAGCAATAGAAGTAAATTAATAGATAAAAGATAGTTGTTACTATTATTAATCTCGACAAAAGGACTACACTGGAGACCTACGCTCTAAAGCAGCCAAGGCACTGGCCAGGAAACTACACTGGTCCACGGCTGAGTAGGCAATCTGGCTGCACCGTGCAATCGAGAGTGTGGTGGAGGATATAGCAGAAAACGCAGAACCATCGCCGCAAGCATTGATAGAACCTGGGCAGATGATTTTGTACTATCAACTCTGAGATCACCAAGAATAATCCAGAGCTACTTATGACCTATTTGAACTGAAGATAAACAGACATTCAGGGATAAGTTCAACCTGAGTGGACTGGTGAGAAGGTGAAAATGTGAGACATAGTGGCTACCTTGAAAAATTGAAATTTTTGTTCATAATCAAGGCGCGAATGTAAATTTTGCCGCAGGCCGAGTTGATATGTCGAGGATAAAATTTTCATGCACAACGCCGAGTTTAGGCGAGAAAGCGATTTTTCAAGGTAGCCTAAAGATTTACAATTTATCTTGGTATGCTCCTGCAGAGTAGGTCAACTCATAACTGTGGGAGTAAATCTCTATGAGATTTCCGAAAGGGTCTTCACAATACACCATCCGGTATGGCTTCTCCCCTGGATAATACTCCCTTATCGGCATTCTCTGCTTACCACCATTTTCTACAATTTTAGCTGCCAGCCCTTCAACATCAGGATCCTGCACGCAGAAATGGAAAACACCAGATTTCCAATATTCAAAATTGTTTTCCCGTTGTTCTGCATTTCTGAATTCAAAAATCTCAACACCGATTCTATCTCCTGTAGAAAGGTGAGCAATCCTGAAGCTTCCCCATCCTTCGCCGAAAACGTCATCGCACATTACTCCGATTGCAGAGTTGTCTGAGACAATCTCTGTTGGAGGCATGATTACGTACCAACCGAGTACTTTTGTGTAGAAATCTATCGCCTTGTCAAGGTCAGTCACCGACAAACCGATATGAGAAAATGTTCTGGGATATGTCATTTTAATACTCCTGATTATTATTGTGTTGCTCAGGTTTTACCCCGAAGACGAACACACAATATCCATTGCGAATAGATTAACAAGAAGACACAACTTTGAATGCACCAACTGGTTGTTTGGGAGTAACTGAAGACCGAGACTGTTTTAAAAACTATTCCCGCTTACCCCCAATTGTCGAGCTTTAGTTTCCCAAGCGATGCTTTTCTAGACTGACCGGAGTGTCGATTGACGACGTTTATCGGGCATAGCAGAACATAGCCTGCAGATGGCTTGAGCGGAATTGTATCAATTATTGCGACCTAGATAAGTTTCTCCATAAATCGAAATTTTGAGTATAGACGAGCAGGCCAGAGTAAAGGACTGCGCAACCGTTTTAAGGCTGATTGAGCCTTATAGAACTGTTCTTTATCGACAACCTGCTCTGCATAAGTTTCTTGCTGAAACAGATTGATAATCAAAGTGATTTCTGATTGGGCTCTCGGAAATGTGCTCCCCAGTCTATCGCTATATTCCAGAGGTGTTTCGTTGTGCTCATGCTTTAAGCCGCCAATATTCCCCCACCGTAATAGGGCGGTATATATTTGCACAATATCTGAGCTGCTCTTCAGACGTTGACGAAACCATTCACAACAAAAAATCATAAAACCAGGAATTGCAGCAAGCCAGATCATTAGTTTCATCGGCCATAGTGTTCGCTTCTTATCCAAGGGTGGTCTCGTGAAAAGCCAATTGGCACAAGTCGCCATAAAACGAAGCATGAAAGGCCCAGGAGAGTCACAGCATCATTCATATTGTTTCCATAAGTATGCGCAAAAACCATTCATACGCATATTCCGTATATAAAGCCATTGACTATTTCAATAATACTCTTCATAAGTAGGACCATTTTAAGAAAAATAATGCATGGGTTCACGTAAAAGGAGACGCAATGGCTAAAGAAAAGGTTGTACTTGCATATTCAGGAGGTCTTGACACCTCGGTGATTTTAAAGTGGCTGCTGGAAGAGGGGTATGAGGTGTTTGCTTATATGGCCAACATCGGCCAGCAGGAAGATTTTGAGGCTGCAGAACAAAAGGCGCTTAAAATCGGGGCCACCAAGGTTTTTATCGAAGACTTGAGAAAAGAATTTGTCACCGATTATATCTTTCCCGTGTACAAAGCCAACGCCATCTATGAAGGCAGGTACCTTCTGGGTACTGCCATTGCCCGGCCGTTGATTTCTAAAAAACAGATTGAAATTGCCGAAGAGGTTGGAGCCCAGTATGTCTCTCACGGTGCCACGGGAAAAGGTAACGACCAGGTCCGGTTTGAGCTTGCTTATTATGCTTTGAACCCAAAAATCAAAGTCATTGCCCCCTGGAAGAACACAAGGTTTTTAAACACCTTCAAGGGCAGGACCGATCTTCTCGAGTATGCGAAAGAA
>CAJQNS010000188.1 GCA_905479735.1 uncultured Desulfofustis sp. | reverse complement strand
CATTTGCAAAACAATCTTTTCGCCCAAACTCTGCGTTATGCTCAAAATTTTATCCTCGGAATATCAATCATATGCCTGTGGTAAAATTTCTCGCATGCCTTGATTTTGAACGAAAATCTTAGTTTTGCAAAAGGCTCGACTAAATGAATATCAGGATGCACAAATGGATTTCGTTAAAGCCGCAACAGTCGATGAGTTTGCTGATCTTTCGCACAAAGTGATAAAGCTGATTGGTCGTCCTGTCGGTATTATTAAACGGGAAGATGGTACGTTTTTTGGCGTAGAGGCGTCCTGTAAACATCAGGGTGCTGACCTGCTCACCGATTACCGGGGAGGAACCATTGCCGTATGCCCGAGGCACAAATGGGAATATGACCTGGAGTCCGGCAGGTGCCTTAATCATGACTCGCTGCCACTAAAAAAATATCAGGTTAAAATTGAAGGCAACGACATTCTTATATCCATGCTGCCGGTCCAGGAAGACCAGCCTTCGGATATAGATTTTGACCGCTTGAAATAGTTCCACTTCAGGCTGAAGGCACAGTTGACAGATCGTGGGATCAAATAAAAATGGTTGAAAACCGAGCTGAAAAAGAGTAAAAGACCATGTTTTGTTAAGAGAATGTGATTAGCGTAGAGACTAATAGCCGCTTACCTCTATGGTACAATGGCTTACGATAAGGATATCAGGAGAAGAAAATGGCCAAGGTATGTCAGATTTGTGGAAAGGGCCCGGTTACCGGGAATAATGTTTCCCATGCACATAACAAGACGAGAAGACGCTGGCTCCCTAACCTGAAGCGAGTTCGCATGGTTACCGATTCCGGCGGAGTGAAAAAAACGCGGGTTTGTACTCGTTGTATCCGGTCAGGGGCCGTAGTTAAACCGGCCTGATAGACCTACAGTAGTTCAGGAACCATGGCGGGATGGGTTTACCTTCTCGCCATTCGTTTTTTTATGGACCATGAAAAATTGTCGTTTCGCCCAATTTCTGCGTTGCACGCGACAATTTCATCCTCGGAATATAAATCATATGCCTGCGGTAAAATTCCCGCACGCACCTTGCTACTGAAAGAAAATCCTACTTTTACAAGGTACCTTAAAGAGGTTTGTCATGTCCGATCAGAAAATAGAATTTCTCCCTTACGAAGAAGCCGTCAAGATTGTTGCCGCCATTCAGGAGGAAGAGGATATTCATCAGGACAACAGGCGTATCCTCACCGTTTACAACCATGAAGACAAAGAAATCTGCTGGTTCGACTTCATCGAGGTTATGGAAGCGGTGGGTGAGGTTGAAGCGGGTCAGCGCAAGGAGTCGGTTCAGAATTATATACTGAACCGCATTCCTATCTGGGCGCGAGATATCTGAGCGATTTTCACGAACATCCCCAAAAGAGCCTGGTCAGCGGGATAACGATCAGTCTACAGTCTTAAGCCAGTTCTTTAATACCTCGGGCTCTACGCCTCCAGTGGAATTTGTCGCACTGACCATAGTCACATACTCATGACCGTTGCGGATCACTGATACGGGGCGGTCCGCGGAAACTACGATGATAACAGTATCGGGGTGACAGGCGGTGAACCGCAGGGCCGAATTGTATCTGGCCCCCCGAGCCCGATCCTCGTTGCCAATAGCCGGTCCGTCAAACAGGCAGGCAAAGCGGTGAAGTTTACGATCGCTGCCGATTTGCAGGGCTCCGTCAACCCTTGCCAGGTCACAGGCCAGATCGAGCAGGTTGGAGCGCTCCAGATCCAGTGGCTGGCTTAGATTCTGACCGGCTATATGGGTGATGGGCCGATTGAGGTCCAGAACCACGGCGCAGCCGAAATTTTCGGTTTCACCATAGTGGATGATTGAGGAGATGATATGGAACAGACTGCTTCTGATCGAACTGTCCATATCGTAATCGAGCAGTGCCTCCTCAACCTGAAACAGTTTGGCCTGGTGGGTTGCCGAAGAGTAGGCCCCGTCGGCGAAGCTGCAGATGGACTGATCATTGACCCGCAAAAATCCATAGAGTCCCTGAAAGTCAGCGGTCAGGTGAAAATGATCGATGCGTCCTCTGGCAATGCCCAATATCTGTCTGCCGTCTGAAACCAGACGGTTGCGGAATTTTTGTACGGCCTGAAGCAGTTTCCTGACATGTTTGTGATTGTCGAGCTGGGGTTGTTCGGCTTCATGGAATCGGGCCATGAAATCAATGGAATCGATATGCTCGGGCAGAATAAAGGCTAACTCGCCGTGGGGAGATTTCAGCTCTTCTCTGGTTCTGGAAATTGCCAGAATGCCGCCTAATATCTGGTAGACAGAAAAACTGTTGGGATTGTCGAGCTGGTTTGATCGTTTCAGTTCGTGGACAATATGGTCGTGCACCGCATGGGTTGCATACTCCCGCAGGAACCTGCCTGAAATACCTGAATAGAGTTCCCGTTCGTTGGCCACATCGTGTGAGAATCTAAGGGCCGCATGCTCAAGCCAGCGCTGAGAGGGGCCGGTTGATAGAATTTCGGGATGGTGGTCGGTAAACCACATCTGATAGGGAACCGGGCCAGACTGGCCGCCAACCGAGATGATACCGTCGAGTTCGAGATCTTCAACCCGGTCGATATGGCTGTAGTGTTTGTCTGAGAGGTGATGCAGGATTGATACGGGGCGGTTGTCCTCGTCAAAGAGCGCAGCCCTGATTTTGGTATCGTGCCCCCTCAGCAGACCGGCGGGATCACAGATGTAATATTCATCATCGATCTTAAGTCGATAGATCACCGCTACCCGGCTGGGACCGGAAAATCTGGTCAACCCGTCTCGAAGGCCGATGAGAATTTCGCTGACCACCTGATTGGTGAAACAGTTGTCTGACAAGCTTGTATTCATTGGCTTTATTATACGCTCTAGGAGAGGGGACAGGCAAGCCAACAATGGAGTAAAGGTGAAAATTCAGGGTAATTTCAGGGACACAATACTTAATTTGAACTTCAAAAATAAGTATTGTGTCCCTTTAAGTTGGTTACCTTTAGGTTGGCAGCGCCGCCTAGATCAATATTGGTAGGTAACCCGTCGATCATAGTCGTTGTTCGTCGGACGATAGCCATTGTTTACACTTCTCCGGGGTATATATTCCCGGGGCTCTGCGAGATACCCAGCCGCTGATTCGGGTGGCGGTTCCACCAGTATCCAACCCTCAGGCGTCGGACAGGCAGTGGTGATTATTTTTTCGGGCGCACCGTGCACAGTGCCGAGAATTTCCACCTCTCTACAACTGCCGGAGGGGGCATGATAACTCGGTACGGGCCGATAATCATAACCATAGCTGCTGGGTTGTTCTCGATAGCGTGGTGGCTCATAGCGGGGCTGATAACCGACTTCAGGATACTGGAGACTATTTTTATCCATTTCGTTGCCGACCATATATCCGACAAGGGTTCCAATAGTCGTGCCAATTAGAGTTGACTGGGTATCCCGGCCGATGGCTTGGCCGGCTATTGCCCCTCCGCCCGCACCGAGCAGCAGTCCCTTAATTCCTTTGTTGATTTTGAGATACTGGTCAGCCTGGGCAGTGGCGGCAGTTGTCAGGATCAAAACTGCTAAAACTAGAATCTTTTTCATGAGGTTCCTCCTTTTTGATTTTTAGTCTACTGCTTTGTTATCTTTGTAGGTCTAAAAAGAGGATTTGCATAGGCGATATCAGGCGATATCAGGCGATGTCGGACTGATGTCGGGTCA
>CAJQNS010000187.1 GCA_905479735.1 uncultured Desulfofustis sp. | reverse complement strand
CAACCGCCGCTGGCCCGCTCTGGGGCTGAAAATGGGGAGCTTGCCGTCGCCACTTCAGGGATTACCAGCGAAGAACAGATCGCCATTTGCGCACCATGCCACTCCAGGCGATTTCAACTTGGCGACAACCCCCATCTGACCGGGGACGTGCTCGATGTAATGGTACCATCACTGCTCGAAGAGGGTCTCTATTACCCCGATGGTCAAATTCTCGAAGAGGTGTATGTCTACGGCTCTTTTGTCCAGTCAAAAATGTATCGCCATGGGGTTCGCTGCAGCGACTGTCACGACGTCCACAGCCTGGAGCTGCACAAGGACGGCAACGAACTCTGCCTGCAGTGCCACCGAGCCGAAGAATACGATAGCTATGATCACCATTTTCATAAACGCGAGTTCGAGGGCAAGCCCAGCGAAGGACATCTCTGCGTCAAATGCCACATGCCTGGGCGCATTTACATGGGAGCCGATTATCGCCCGGACCACAGCCTGAGAATTCCCCGTCCCGATCTCAGTCAGGCGATTGACACACCAAACAGCTGCAGCACCGCAGAGTGCCATGGGGACAAACCGCTGAGCTGGGTCAACGACCATTACCAGCTCTGGTATGGAAAAACCCGAAAACCACACTATGGCGAGGTGATCGCAGCGGCCCGATCTGCGGCTCCTGGAGCCGGAGAGGAATTGCGCAGACTCGCCAAGGACCAGCTGACACCGGTGCTCGTCAGGGCGACGGCCTTGTCCCTTCTAAGAAACTACCCCGACAGGGCAACCACCGATCTGCTGACTTCCAGCCTTGACGATACAGAGAGCCTTATTCGTTATACGGCGATTCGCGGGCTCCAGAACCTCGCCCCTTCCGCTGCGTTGGAGCACCTAGCCCCGAAACTCTACGACCCGGTCAAGGCAGTCAGGATCGAGGCCGCCGCGGCCCTGGCCGCCATAGCGGAAAGCCAGATACGAGCTGATGACCGAGAGGCTTTGAAATCTGGTCTGGCAGAGTATAGACAGGCCATGCGCTACAATGCTGACTTCGCCCCGCAGCGCTACAATCTGGGAAATCTGGCCGCAGCCCTTGGCAACGACACTGAGGCGAGAAGCTATTACGAGCAGGCCATCGCCATCGACGATCAATTCTACCCAGCCAAGGTTAACCTGGCCATGTCGCTCAACCGAAACGGCGACAACGCTGAGGCCGAAAACTTATTGCGCCAGGTGGTCGAACAAGATCCGCAACTCCATGAAGTACGCTACTCACTAGGCCTGCTGCTTGCCGAGCTGGAGAAGTACGAAGATGCCGCTGCCATGCTTGGCCTGGCCGCCGACGGCATGCCCGGCTATACCCGTCCACGCTACAATCAGGCCCTGGCTTTGCTCAAACTGAAACGTTACGAGGAAGGTGAACGGGCCCTGCTTATGGCGCTCGAGGTCGATCCCGAAAACCGTGAATACTTCTCAACACTTGCCAACCTTTATCTCAACTTCAGGATGATTGAACGGGCTGAACAACTGGCCCGCACGATTCTGAGTACCGTACCCGATCATGCCGATGCCTCCCAGCTTCTTGAAATGATCGAACAGGGCAGGATAAAACCTTAAACACGGCTATCAAGGGGGACACAATACTTAGTTCGGGTTTCGAATCAAGTATTGTGTCCCCTTAATTAAGCTATTCCGACCCTGGCGCTACCCTTGATTATCTTCTCACCACTTAATACAATGAGCAGATAGGCAGGAAACTTCACCCCCTCATCTCAGACGACTTCAAGATCATGGCAACTAGAGCACAAAAGACATCTTCTCCCTCTTTCAACCTGGACAGCCACGAATGCTACCTGAACAGGGAATTGACCTGGCTTTATTTCAATCAGCGGGTGCTGCACGAAGCAACCGACGACCGGATACCCCTTCTGGAACGGGTCTTTTTCGTCGCCGTGGTCGGCTCCAATCTGGATGAGTTCTTCATGAAACGCATCGGCGGTCTGAAACAGCAGGTCGGGGCCGGGGTAACAAAGCTCACCGTAGATGGCATGCTTCCCCAGGAGCAGATCGATGCCTGCTACAAGGTCGCCCAGGACATACTGATTGAACAGCGAAGGATAGAGGGGATCGTACGGGAACTGCTGGCCAAGGAAGACATCCGTTTCTGCCGCTATGAGGAACTGACTGCTGCCCAGAAAAAAGAGATGGATGGCTATTTCAAACGGGAGATATATCCGCTGCTTACTCCGCAGGGAATTGATCCCGCCCATCCTTTTCCTTTCATTTCAAACCTCTCACTGAACATTCTGGTCGCCACCAGCGAGCCGACTTCCGAGCACCAGTTTCTGAACCGGATCAAGGTGCCGCTGGGAGTCGGTGTACCCCGCTTCATCGCCGTGGCCAAGAAGAATCAGTTCATCACCTTCGAAGATCTGATCGCCAACAACCTCCGAGAACTTTTTCCCGGTTTAAAGATCCACAGCTATGAATATTTCAGGGTAACCCGTAACGCCAATACCGATCGACGGGAGGAACAGGCTAACGACCTGCTGGCAATGATAGAATCGGCACTGCGGGATAGGAAATTCGCCGACATAGTCCGGCTCCAAACCGCTACCAACATTGCCCCCCACCACCGGGGCATGCTGGCTGCTGAACTGGGTATAGATGAACAAGAGGATGTCTTCGAGGCGCCTGGTATCCTCGCCAAGCGTGATTTGATGGAACTCTGGAAAATAGATAGACCCGATCTTCACTATCCCACCCATCAACCCTGCGATCACCCGCAGCTCCTGATCGACGAACCCAATTACTTTCACATCATCAGGAAACAGAAAAATATCCTTCTCCAGCATCCTTACGAATCGTTCGACACCTCAGTGGAGCGCTTTCTCAAGGAGGCGAGTACCGACCCCAAAGTGCTGGTCATCAAGATGACCCTTTATCGAACCAGCGCCGACAGCCGCATTATCCAGTATCTGCTCGATGCCGCTCACAATGGGAAACAGGTTGCCGTCGTCGTTGAACTGATGGCCCGTTTCGACGAGTCCGCCAACATAAAATGGGCCGAAGCCCTGGAAGAAGCAGGGGTCCATGTCACCTATGGCGTCGTCGGTCTCAAGACCCACTCCAAGGTCATCTTTGTGGTCAGGCGTGACTACAACGGTCTGAAGCGTTATGCCCATATCGGAACCGGCAACTACCACGCCGGCACCGCCCGGCAGTACAGCGATCTGGGGTTGCTAACCAACGACTCGATTATCTGCGAGGACCTCACCGAGTTGTTCAACTACCTGACCACCGGTTACGCCCCGGTGAGAAAATATCAGAAAATTCTGCCTTCACCTCATATCTTGAAACAGGCACTGCTGAAAAAAATCGACCGCGAAATCGAACTGCACAGCCCTGACAATCCAGGGCTTATCCAATTCAAAAGCAATGCCCTGGAGGACAAGGACATTGCCAAAGCGCTTTACCGGGCCTCCCGGGCCGGTGTGCATGTCGATCTTATCATCCGCGATACCTGCCGCCTCAGACCGGGCATCGAAGGGCTCTCGGAAAACATCAGGGTCATCTCCATCGTCGGCCGCTTTCTCGAGCATGCCAGGATTTTCTATTTCAGAAACAACGGCAGTGAAGAGTATTTCATTGGCTCGGCTGACTTGATGAAGCGCAACCTGGAATCACGCGTCGAGGTGGTCACGCCCATCGAAGACAAGAGCTGCCAGAAGCGGCTCCGGGAAATAATCGATATTCAGCTCGGCAACAAACGCAGCGTCTGGGATATGCAGAGCGATGGCACCTATATCAAGAGACAGCCGGAAAAAGGGGATGATCCGCGCACCGTCCAGGAGATCCTGATCGAGCTGGCCGAAGAGAGACTGGCGTCATCAACCATTGTGAAAAAGAGAAAATTCAAAAAGCCTCGCAAAACGGGCAAACGCAAACGTAATTAATAAGCCTTTACCCAATAACGTCGCATCAATCTGTAAATTCTCTTGGCAGACATATGAAATTGAGAAAAGCTTCTTATGTGCAGTTATTTCAGGCTGTAATTTAGGTGGGCTGTTAGGGAGAGAGGCAGCAACCCGGGACTTGTCCCGAAAAGTCCCGGGTTGCTGCCTGGTCAAAAGCTATAGTTTTACCTGTCAGATAACCCAGACTCCTGATAATACAAATAGAATCAAGGCTAGTTGTTTTCCTAAGGCTACCTTAAATTAGATCCCCTCCTCAAGAACGGAACCTGGGCCAGCTAAAGGCCTGAATGTCTTTACGGATGAACCACAGTGAGGACATTCCCAACCATCCGGCAAGTCCTTAAATGCTGTTCCAGCAGGCGTATTAGTTTTCGGCTCACCTTTGTCAGGATCGTAGATATACCCGCAATTGCTAACTTGGCATTGATACATGTCTTTAGGGTCTGCCATTTGGGATCTCCTTTCTAAATTAATCTTTATAACACCACAATGTAGCAATACTAATTGGTTCTATTTTTTTATTCAACGCATAATCATCGTCTGCAAACCGAAACAATGCCAAAAGAATGTGTAATAAAAGTTGGATAAACGTTGCGTTACAGAATCAGGGGA
Organism: uncultured Desulfofustis sp.; assembly: GCA_905479735.1. GTDB lineage: Bacteria > Desulfobacterota > Desulfobulbia > Desulfobulbales > Desulfocapsaceae > JABDQA01. The sequence continues at coordinate 15,639 of CAJQNS010000187.1, read as the reverse complement.
ACTGGCTTGAGTAATTTTTCTGTTAGGCTGGCGTTCACTTTTGATTGGACGATTTGCTGACAAGAAATTTGAGAGATACAGAATAAATCTTCAAGATTCGGATCACCTTTAAATTCCAGAATGCCATTTCAAATCTCTCGAATTTCTGCCCATATGCATTTAACTATTGCATTGTCTCGTGCAGTTTCATAACTTGATAGTGTAGCTTTTTGGTCGAATAATTCTAAAATGGGGTGCAGCCATGTCTGGAATTGGTGAACTGATTGTTTCTTTATGGATCTATCCAGCATTAGCGATGATTTTTGTAGTGTTAGTTGCAATTGGTTATAAATTGCTATCACCCTTGTTCCGTGGGTCTAAAAAGTAAGCTGTAGATTAGACTTCACGTTAGAAAATTAAACCTCGAACTGAATTACAGAGGGACCTACTGAAAGAGAAATGCAGGTGTGGGAATGAACGGATAGGTGTTCCCCTACAGCCCACCAGAATGCCCCCCCTTAAATTGGCCGGCACAATCGTGACGGCCCCGGCATGATGTTTGAATGACAAATTATTCCACCGGCGGAACAATTGAGCCAAAGGAGCGAAGGAGCGACAACTTACAAGCCACAGATCACCGAAGCGATCTAATTCTAATTTCCTGCCGCTGTCGGAGGGAGGTCGTTTAGCTGATCCATCAACTTTGCAGTTATGCTTCCGTATTGACAATCAAAGATACCGAAATTCACGATTTGATCAAACTGGAGGTTCTTCCTGATATGCCTGCCGCGTAGTCGACGCCGGATCGCTGGCCGTATCGACTCGTGGGAGCATCAAGCTAGTTCGTCGAAGCGGCAAGTCAGAACCAGTTCCCCATCTTCAAGCTGTTTTTTGACCTTGTAAGGCAGCGTCTTGAACAGGTTGATCATAGCCTGATTGGTGGGAAAGGTGTAGGCGATTAGTCCGGCAATCCCACTCTCTCTCGAGGAACTGGCCAGTTTCTGCAGGAAAAGTTTTCCCAGTCCTTTACCCTGGTAATCGGGGCTGATAGAGAAGGCCACTTCGGCTATGTTAATGGTTCTGAGCCTCATACTCTCGGCCACGCCGACGATACGGCCGAAACCGAACTCACCGACGACGGCTACCAGGGTGAGGCTGTTGACATAATCGACCTGCGAGCGTATTTCCACATCCTTCCTGGCGAAGATGGTCTTCTGGCCGAAGAACCTCGAGACCACATCCTCCCTGGGCAGTGAGTAGTAATGCTCCTGGATCCTCCGTTCATCAACCGGTTTGGCCGGCCGAATAAAAATCTCTTCGCCCTTGACCTCGATGGTTTCTTCCAGTCTGACCGGATAAACCGCCTTTACCGCCTCGCCAAGGCTCCGCTCCATGCCAATCAGCCCCTGGTTCTTGGCTGCCTCGAACAACTCTTCACGAAAGTCGGGGTGGGCAATGGTAATCATGGCGATCACACGTTCCTGCAGGCTCTTGCCAAACAGGTTTACCGCGCCATATTCCGAAACCACATAGTGGACGTCACCCCGTGGCACCACCACTGCAATATCATCGAATTTGGGCATCACATTGGAAATGAGCGATCCGTCAGGGGCGGGTCTGGTGGACATCAGCATCAGGATAGATTTACCCCCGGGAGAACGGCGCGCCCCCCGAACAAAATCGGGGATGCCCGAGACGCCCGCAAACCTTGTGACAGCTGAGGCCTCAGCCGACACCTGACCGGTCAGGTCCATGCAATAGGCGACGTTGAGCGACACCATCCGGTGGTGCTGGGAAATTATGTAGGGATCGTTGACATAGTCCGACGGGTGAAAGTCGATCGCCGGATTGTCGTTGAGAAATTCATAGAGGTCGTGGCTGCCGACTGCCATGGAGCCGACCATTTTACCATCATTAATGCCTTTCTTGCGATTGGTGATAATGCCCTGGGCATAAAGGTGCATGATATCATCGGTGATGAACTGCGAGTGGATACCAAGATCTTTTTTGGTGCTGAGTCCCCTGACCGTTGCCTGGGAAGCGGCATCCAGTCCAATCTGCAGGGTCGACTCGTCTTCGATCAAATGGGCAATGTGGCTGCCTATTTGATTGGCCGCCTCGGAAACTTCTCTGGATGGCGGGACCGACAGTAAATCCTCCTCATGTTCCACCACATAATCAACATAGTTGGCGTGAATGAAGCTCTGGCCCATGACCCGCGGCATCTTCGGGTTGACCTGGGCAATGACCAGATCGGCAGAGCGGGCCGCGGCCATGGTGACATCAACTGCTATCCCCAGACTCATCCAGCCGAAGTCGTCGGGCGGCGACACCTGGATCAGGGCAACGTTGAGCGGCAGTCTCCTGGTCAAAAAGAGACTCGGCACATCAGACATGTTCATGGGAGTGATGAACCGCTTTTGCGGGGCGATCGAATCCGATTTTGCCGAACCGAGATAAATGGAGCGTATATTAAGGCTGGTATCCTTGGTCTTGTCGGCAATGGCGGTCAGCGAGGCGGTCTCGCGTCCCAGCAGACGGACGATTTCAAGGCCGCTGAAGCTGTTGGCCTGCTCGGTCAGGGTCTGGATCAGATGCTGCGGCTCTCCGCAGCCTGACCCGATAAACACCCGCTGGCCCGATTTGATAAGGCGAACCGCCTGTTCAGCGGTGATTCTTTTATGCAGATAACTGTCAGCCCAGTATTGCGATGCAGGCATGTGGCCTCCCGAGGAGAGTAGTTTTTCACCATGCAGGATCCGCCCAGGTGTCGCTACTTGTTCCCCAAGGGGAAGATAGATGCAGCGCTGCTCCTGCTGAGGACCCTGAGATCGTTATGCTCTTTATACGACGATTACAGGCGATGCTCAATGAGAATCGGTTTGGCTGGTGAAGAATAAACGGCAGGAGCAGTAATCAGGATTTGGGCGGACCCTGTGAACCGGTCCGCCCGATATCAGCATCAGGAAAAATCGTTGAGGATGGAGCGGGCGATGATCAGCCGCTGGATCTCACTGGTCCCTTCATAGATGGTGGTGATTCGAGCATCTCTGGTGTAGCGCTCGATGGGATAATCCTTGGTATAGCCATAACCGCCAAGAATCTGCATAGCGTCATAACAGGCACGGTTGGCAGCTTCAGTGGCATAAAGTTTGGCCATCGACGCCTCTTTGGCAAAATTTCGGCCCTGCTCTTTCAGGTACGCAGCATTCATAAGCAGCAGCCTGGACGCCTCCAGTTCGGTATAGCGATCGGCAATCTTCCATTGAATGGCTTGGAATTCGCTTATCTTTCTGTCGAACTGGATCCGCTCCAGCGAGTAACTGGTCGCTGCATCCATGGCTGCCAGTCCCACACCAAGCGCCAGGGAACCGATGCCTATCCGCCCCCCTGCCAGTTCTGTAACAGCCACGCGGAAACCGTCATTAAGTATACCCATCAAAGCATCTGCCGGAATCCTGCAGTCCTGAAACAGCAGCTCATTGGTTTTTGAGGCATGCTGCCCCATCTTGTGTTCCGCCTTACCAACGGAAAATCCATCTATACCGGGCTCAACCAGAAAAACGCTCACCCCCTTTCCCTTCGGTGCGGTCGGGTCGGTAACTGCCCAGACAACGAAGACGCCCGCACAGGAACCGCTGGTGATGAAAATTTTGGAGCCGTTCAAAATCCATGAGTCCCCATCCCGGACGGCCGAAGTGGTCATCGAAGCGGGATCTGATCCAGCACCGGTCTCGGTCAATCCGAAGGCTCCCGCAAGATAATCACCCGTGCAGATGCGGGGAATATACTTTTCTTTCTGAGCAGGGCTCCCCAGCGCCTGAATCACTTCACAAACCATATTGTTGACCGACAAGGTGACGGCAGTAGAGGCGCAGGCCCTGGCAATCTCGGTCAGGGCCACACTGAAGGCAATCACGCCGGCCTCCGCCCCGCCATATTCGTCACTGATATTGAGCCCCATAAAACCAAGCTCGGCCAGTTTCTTCAGATTGTCATGAAAGGTTTCCTGGTCGTCCTGCTGGTCCAGCGCAGCGGCAACCGGTTCGAGCTCTGCTTGAGCAAATTCTCTGGCGGTTTCCTGTATAAGCTTCTGTTCTTCGTTGAGATCTAATTTCATCGTTATGCCCGTGCTGATAGTAAATTACGTCAATTGCTCCTGGCCAGGGGGGATCAACACCCCTTAAACTTGGCCTGTCGTTTCTCCAGAAATGCTTTCATCCCCTCATTCTGGTCCTCGCTTGCAAAACAGACCCCGAACAGATCTACCTCATTGCGGCAGGCCCGAGCAAGATCCATTTCGATTCCCGAGGCGACCGCCTCTTTGCAGAGCTTTATGGCAATCGGTCCTTTCTGGGCAATTTTTTCCATGATGCCAAAGCAATGAGCGAGCAACTCATCCTGGGCTACCACCCGATTGACCAGACCAATCCGGGAGGCTTCCTGGGCATCGATCATGTCACCGGTCAACATCAGTTCCAGTGCCTGGCCGGTGCCCACCAGTCTCGGCAGGCGCTGGGTACCGCCAAATCCGGGGATGACACCCAGATTCACCTCGGGTTGGCCGAATTTGGCGTTGTCGCTGCAGATCCGGATATCGCAGGCCAGCGCCAATTCGCAGCCTCCGCCCAGAGCAAAGCCATTAACCGCGGCAATTACCGGTACAGGAAGAGAGGCGACCGCATCCATTGCCCGGTGACCGAGTCTGCCGAATTCGCGGCCGGCGAAGACGTCGTAACCCTGCATATCGCTAATATCGGCTCCTGCCACGAAGGCCTTATCGCCGGAGCCGGTAAAGATCACCCCGACCAATTCCTCCTTCTCCGCCAATTGCTGGAACAGTGCGATCAACTCTGTCAACGTTTCTGGATTCAGAGCGTTGAGCGATTTGGGCCGGTTGACAGTCACCAAGGCAATGTTGCGTTCGATTTCACAAAGCAGATTTTTCATATTCGTCCCTTGTTTTGGTCTATTTCTGATCCAAGATACCCATCAGTCGATATAAAATTTCCAGGCACAGTACCACTCTTCAGGGTGCTCATCTGGAGGGCAGCCCAGACATTCGGTTTTGATCCGACCATCGATGGCCCTGGCGAAGTAACTATATTCCACCAAACCTCCTGACTTGCAGGGATAATCCGGCAGCTCCCTGCGTTTTCTGGCGGCCTGAACCCGGCAATTATTCATCTGAAAAACAAAGCTTTTCTCCGCCTCGTCAACTATCGACTGCTCGTTGATCGACGCATAGACTCGAAAGCCGAGGGCTTTCTTCAGTCCCTCCAGCCCAGCTGTTTCGGACAGGCCCAGCCCCTGCTTGATCGTCTGTGCCTCAAACGGGGAAAAATGGGCCCAGCAGGAATCGTTGCAGCGTTTGGCTTCGCCCAGCCCCTCGCTCTGCTCGATGGTCTGGAACCAGACTCCGTCATTAACCAGCCAGTTTTTTGCCAGCCTGTCTTTGAGCTCGACCAGATCAGCTTCCTCCATGTCCAGCAAGACGGATGGAATGTTGTCGACCAGCTCGAACCCGAAAATTTTACCCAAATGCTTCATCTGGATACCAAAACTTGTCTTGAAAGCCTGTTCCAGCATCCCCAGGGCCTTTTCGGCTCCCATCTGGTGCCTGACTTCAGCATACCACATGCCGTGGTGGACAATGATCCTATGAAAGAGATCGATAATGAGACGGGCTGTTTCTTCCTTGTTCAACTGCCCGGCATGCTCAGCATTGTAATCGGCCATAGCTGTCTCCCTGAGATCTTAGATAAAGGTGATCGCATCCAGGCTCTGGGTGAGCGGTTCGAGACCGCTTTCCGTCACTAAATGGGTGTTTTCTATGCCGACAACACCTTTTCCCGGAATAATCAGTTTAGGCTCCAGAGCAATGATCATGCTTTCTTCAAGTTTCAACTTCTGGCCTTTAGCCAGAAACGGGAATTCATCGAGCTCCAGACCGACGCCATGCCCGGTGAACCTGATGCGCCGCTCGCCGACCCCCATGAACCATTCTCCATAGCCCTTTTCCTCAGCCGCGCTGACCATGAGCTCATAGATATCCCCGCTGGCGACCCCGGGTCTGGCCTGGTCTTTCACCCGCTCCTGAATTTCGAGCATGGCTTCATGGCCCGCCAGCAGATCGTCAGGAAGTTCTCCCAGACAGAAGATCCTGGCATGATCTGAGAGATAGCCATTGAGAGCAAAGACATAGTCGACCAGTACCGGTTCATTTTTCTGGATCTTTCTGAAACCGGCACCCTGCCCGGTGAGCCTGCTTGGCCCCTTTCCCCCGGTGGGTGAGGCAAGATAACTCGGTACTGCGGCGTCGGCTCCCGACAGGAGATGACCGTAGAACAGTTCACTGCCCCACAGTCTCATTCTGACGATGCCCTGGTGTCCGAGACTTCTGGCATAGGATTCCAGCTCTCCGGCCAGGGCCAATTCGGTTTGGCCCTCCTCAAGTATTTCGCTGACCCGGGCACAAACCAAATCGGAGCCTCTGGCCGCCTGCCGGATACAATCTACTTCGTAGCTGGATTTCACCGCCCGGATTAAACGAATCTCGGAAGAAACGTCTGTGAGTTCTGCGGCAGGAAAAATTTTCTGATACTGAAAATAGAGATTTACCGGCAGCACATCGAGCTCAAGACCCAAAATTTTTGGCAGCTCTAAACCGTGGCTGGCCAGCATCTCAGGAATTTTTCTGGGACTCCCGATGGGGACCACCAGCTTCAGCGGCGATTCCTGTCTGGCTCGGTCGAAATCCTTGAACACCATGAGCAGCGGGTCGCCGACGTCAGGAACATAGAGATAGCCCTGCTGGGAAGTGGCGGAGAAGTAAAATAGATCAGTCTTCTGGACAATCAGTGCACCATTGATGCCGTTCTCCTGCAGCGCCTGCTGCAGTCTGTTGATTCTTCCTTCCAGCTCGACTGCCGGGATATCCTGGATGTGTATTTCCGACATGCGCTACCCCTCACCTGACGGCTCTGCAGAATTCTATTTATAATCGTAGAAGCCTTTGCCGCTCTTTCTTCCCAACCAGCCAGCCTCTACATATTTCCTGAGCAGGGGACAGGGCCGATATTTGGAGTCCTTGAAGCCGTCATAGAGGGTCTCCATAATCGCCAGGCAGGTGTCGAGCCCGATCAGATCGGCAAGTGCCAGCGGCCCCATGGGATGGTTCATACCCAGTTTCATCACCGTGTCGATATCTTCAGCTTTTCCGACCCCCTGGTAGAGGCAGAAAATCGCCTCATTGATCATCGGCAGCAGAATCCGGTTTGCTATGAAGCCTGGGAAATCATTGGCTTCAGCCGGGGTCTTGCCGAACTTTTCACAGAGCTGCCAGGTGAGATCAAAGGTTTCCTTTGAGGTGGCCAAGCCCCTGATCACCTCGACAAGCTTCATAATCGGAACCGGATTCATGAAATGCATTCCGATCACTTTTTCAGGACGTCCAGTCTGGGCGGCAATACGACCAATGGGAATAGACGAGGTATTGGTAGCCAGAATCACATGGGCAGGACAGGCTTCGTCAAGCTGACGAAAGATATTGAATTTGAGGTCCTCCATCTCGACCGCCGCCTCAACCACATAATCTGCTTCAGCCATATCACCAAGGTTGGTGGTGGTCTTCAGTCTGGATAGAATCGCGTTGGCCTCATCGGTTTCCAGTTTTCCCTTCTCAACACTGCGGACCAAGTTTTTCTCGATGGATGCGAGCCCGGCTGCAGTACATTCCTCGCTGATGTCGCTCATGATCACATCAAGCCCGCTGGCCGCGGCAACCTGAGCTATGCCGCCGCCCATCTGGCCGGCTCCAATGACGCCAAAGGTCTTAATATTCATTAGTTTCTCCTTGATCGATATAGGTGGACAATCCTACCTGTTTACTATCAGTGCTACGGCCTCACCGCCACCAAGACAGAGTGAAGTCAGACCCCGTTTTAGGTCGCGGCGCTCCATCTCGTGCAGTAAGGTGGTCAGCAGCCGGGCGCCGCTGGCCCCGATCGGATGACCTATTGCCACGCTGCCACCGTTCACATTAACTTTGTCGGGGTCTAGTTTGAGGACTTCATTGATTGCACATGAGGCACCGCTGAAAGCCTCATTGATTTCAAAGAGATCGATATCCCCGATGGAGATCCCTTCTTTCTTCAAAACCTTCGGAATTGCATAGATCGGTGCCATCAACACATATTTTAAATCGATCCCATGGGAGGCCTGGGCACCGACGTGGGCCATGATCGAACAGCCAAGCTCTGCAGCCTTTTGCTCACTCATCAGAACCACGGCGGCAGCCCCGTCACTGATAATCGATGAATTGCCGGCGGTACCGACCCCATCTCTCTTGAATGCTGGACGCATGGAAGATAGTGTCTCAAAATTCGTCTCGGCTGGACATTCATCGGTGTCGAAGATGACCGGGTCACCTTTACGCTGAGGAAGTGGTACCGGAGCTATCTGAGAATCGAAGATACCGTCTTTGATCGACCTCAGGGCCCGGTTGTATGACTGTTCGGCAAAACGGTCCTGCTCTTCTCGTGATACCTCCCACTTTTCACAGATCAGCTCATTGGACATACCCATGTGAAAATCGTTGACCACGTCCCAGAGACCGTCGTGAAGCATGTGATCCTGCAGGGTCCCCGGCCCCATCCGATGTCCCCACCTGGCTTTTTCCAGATAATAGGGAGCCATACTCATATTCTCCATACCACCGGCCACCACCACCTCGGCGTCGCCGCACTGGATTGCCTGGGCGGCCAGCATAACGCTCTTCAGGGAAGAACCGCAGACCTTGTTGACGGTGATGGCTTCCACCTCATCGGGCAGACCTGCTTTGAGGGCTGCCTGCTTGCCGGGATTCTGTCCGTAGCCGCAGGGCAGCACCATGCCCATGATGCATTCGTCGACGTCGGTACCGGCTATTCCGGCTCGGCCGATCGATTCCTTGATGACAAGGGCCCCGAGATCAGTCCCTCCCATTTTGGCAAGAGAGCCCCCGAAGCTGCCCAGAGGAGTCCGAACCGCACTGACTATTACCGCCTTTTCCATGGTTGCCCCCAGAAACTGAGATTCTGTCGTTATTGTCAAGAAGGCGCCTTCATCCTCTTGAATATGTGCGCCAATTAGACACCGACCAAGCGCTCGGTCGTTGATGGGAGTTTACCGTTTCACCCGTAATTGTCAATCATTTTGTTGTTGTAGTGCGCCCCTTCAGTTATGTAGTCATCAGAATGACTTGGGCGCCGGACCTGAAACCGGCCTCACCTGCTAATGGTGCGGCGGCCAACCGGAGCCGCACCGATCAACCCAGAGTATCGCTACAAAAGTGATGAACGTTGCTTCCGCGATCTCCTGCTGATCATCCCTATAATCCAGCCGACAAAGAACACCCCGCCGCCAGCCAGAAACCACTTCAGAGTTTCGGTCTTGCCCAGCCTTCGGTTCTCCTGGTCAAGTACGCTGACCTGGCGTTCGAGATCAGCGACCCGGGTGTTGGCAGCTTCCAGATCGTTCTTGGTCTGGATCACATCGGCGGTGTCTGTCTGCAGCTTGACAAAATCGTCATTGATCGAGGTCAACTCGGCAACACACTGGGAGAAATCATGTTCTATCTGTGCCTTGTCAGCGCCCAACTTTTGCTCAACTTCATCCTTTTCTGCCGTCAGCTGGTCGACACGCTGTTTCAGGGACTGGGTCGTCTCGGTCAACACCTGCTTTTCCCTCTGCAGCACTTCAACCTGCTGACCCAGCGGCGGTGTTTCGCTCAGAAAACGTCGCAGCACCCAGCCTTCTTTGCCGCTCTCGAGCCTGACCTGAGCCCAGTCATCCGCTTCGGCCATAAGCTCGACAGGGGTTCCATCCTTGATCACGGCAATGATTTTGAAATCGGTTCCCTGGCCGCGCCTCATGGTGATCTCGGAACTCGGCTTAACGTAAAGATCTGCAGCCCAACCCGAAACAGCAGGGAGCGAGCCCAGGAAAACGATCAGGCAGATAAACAGGATTCGGTCGTTAGATTTCATAGCACACATGAGTGTTGGGATGAATGGAAACACTGCGTCCTTTGCACCCTATCCGGTATACACGCTCTCTGCAATAAATTCCTGATAGCCGTGTGCGGCTGGGCTTTCAGTTAATTCGTCTGCGTCCCTGCCACTCCCTGTCTCTAAGTTTAAATTTCTGGATCTTGCCAGTGGCCGTTTTAGGGAGTTCCCCGAACTCCACATACTTGGGCGCCTTGAACCTGGCCAGATGAGTTTTAGTGAACTCGATGATATCTTCAGCCGCCGGATCACTACCGGGCTTCGGTACCACATAGGCCTTGGGTACTTCACCCCATTTATCATCCGGCACCGGGATAACCGCTACTTCCTGGACATCGGGGTGACGGTAGATGACACTTTCGACCTCAACGGTGGAGATGTTTTCGCCCCCGCTGATGATGATGTCCTTTTTGCGGTCCATAATCTGAATGTAGCCGTCAGGATGCATCACTGCCAGGTCACCGCTGTGAAACCAGCCGCCGGCAAAAGCCGCTTCGGTGGCTTCGGGATCTTTATAATAGCCGATCATCACATTGTTTCCGCGCATCACTACTTCACCCATGGTAAGCCCGTCTCTGGGGACCGGTTCCATGGTTTCGGAATCTACTACATCCATAAAATGAGTGACGATGAAAGGCACTCCCTGCCGCGATTTCGCCAGGGCTCGCTCCTCTTCGCCAAGTTGCTCCCAGGAAGGCTGCCAGGCACAGACGCTATGCGGACCGAACACTTCCGTCAAGCCGTAGGTGTGGGTGATCTCCGCCCCGATGTCCTCCATATTCCTGATGATCGTCGGTGCTGGCGGTGCCCCAGCGGTCATGATATTAAGGGTCCGCTTCATTTCCACATCCTCAGCGCCAGGCCAGGTACTCATCATGATCAGCACCGTCGGAGCGGCGCAGAGGTGGGACACATCTTCGGCCTCGATCAGTCGGTAAATATCATCTGCCACCACCGCTCTGAGGCAGACGTGTGTGGCTCCGACCGCCGTTACTCCCCAGGTGAAACACCAACCGTTACAGTGGAACATCGGCAGGGTCCAGAGGTAGACCGAACGACCATTCAATCCAGATTCGAGCACTTCACCGATGGCATTGAGATACGCTCCCCGGTGATGGTACATGACACCTTTGGGGCGCCCGGTCGTACCGCTGGTATAGTTGATGGTCATAAGCTGATCTTCGGAATCGATATCAGCCCTTACCGGTTCGGCCGAACCGGTGTTTAAAAAGGCCTCGTAATCCATATCGCCCAGTACCATCTCATCGCTTACATCGCACACAGTGATGTAGGTCTGGACTTTAGGCAAGTTTGCCGGCTCAACCAGGGCTGCAAACTCGCTGTCGACAACCACTACCTGGGCATCGCTGTGATCGATAATGTAGGAAATTTCAGGGGCTGAAAGCCTTATATTGACGCTCACCAGGGCAGCCCCTAGCAGCGGAACCGCATAGTGAGCCTCGAGCATGGGTGGTATGTTCGGGCAGATGAACGCCACCTTGTCCCCTTTACCCACCCCCTGCAATTTGAGAGCCGAGGCCAGGCGGTAGACGCGCTCACCGAATTCCTTGTAGCTGTATCTCCGATCTCCATATACAACCGCCGTCTTGTCGGGATAGACGGAAACGCTTCTGGTCAGAAATTCTACCGGCGTCAGAATCGATTTATTTACGCTGGATAGGGTCATCAGTACTCTCCCATTGGAAATTGTGAAAAATGTTGGTGCTCACCAGTGCCCCAGGCTACCGAGCGCTCAATCGACAATGGTGGGCAACGATTCATTCGGTTGCTGGTTTCCCCTCAAATCTGCAGAGAAAACGATAAAAAAATTCCACGTCAGTGTAGCCGAAACAGATAATTTTTCAATATGGGAAAGGAGCCATCGGCTTATCGGAATTCAAGCAGCGCCAGGGCTGACCTCACCCACTGGTCAGGATGTTACCGACAAGGGAGGGGGGCCAGGCTCAATTTTAAACCATAAACTTATCACTTATGAAAAAAATCTTTGACAAATATCACTAATTGTTATCTAGTGTCGGAAGAAACCGAGCGAGCGCTCGGTAGATTTTTTCTTAACCAGGCTGATCGTGCTTTAAAAGCCTTATGACTCATAGAAAAACAAACGTTTGAGGAGGAGTTGAAGGTATGGAAAATCTGTACAGAGAAGTCATGGATCTTAATATGATGGAGGACAACGAAGAAAAAGGTGCTGTTGCCAAAGCCTTCTTCGACAAACTCAACCATATGGAGATGCCGGAATATTTCAACTGGGCCGGGGAGATCTTTGACGGGCTGCATGTGAAAGAGCGCGGCGACAAGGATGCCCTGATTTGGGTGGATATCCATACCAAGGAAAGCAGAAGCTTCACCTACAAAGAGTTTGCGGCAAACGGAAATCGCTGCCTCAACAAATTACGGCAAGCTGGGGTGGACAAAGGCGACAATCTCTACATGATGGTTCCCATCGTCCCCGAAACCTGGTTTTCCTCCTACGCCTGTATCAAAGGAGGCATCGTCAACGTACCCACCGCCACGACCATGACTCTCAGGGAGATGGAGTTCAGATTTCAGACCTATGCCCCGGATGTCGTCATCGCCGCAGAGACCTTCACAGATCTGATCGATGAGGCTCTGCAGCTGACCAAATCGACTCCGAAAGTAAAGATCGTACTGGGAAGCAAGGCGGGCTGGGTCAGCTACAGCGACCTGGAAAAGGAATCCCCCGAAGCCGAACCGGCTCAAACCAAATCAGATGATCTTCTCTTCTGCTTCTTCACCTCGGGAACGACTGGACTGCCCAAGAGGGTCGGCCACACCGCTACTTCCTATCCTGTCGGTCACTTGTCCACTGCCGTTATGGCCGGGATCAGAACCGATGACATCCATCACAACCTCAGCGCCCCAGGCTGGGCAAAGTGGGCCTGGAGCTCCTTCTTCGCTCCTCTTAACGTAGGTGCCACCGGAACCGGGTTCAACTTTACCGCCCTAGACGGCATGGCCTATATGGAGTGTTTGACCAATTACAAGGTTTCAGTTTTCTGTGCTCCTCCGACCGCCTGGCGAGTGTTCATCAACCTCGACACCTCGGGCTTGGATTTCTCCAACCTGCGCCAATCGATCGGCGCCGGGGAACCATTGAACCCTGAAATCATTACCCAGTGGGAAAGACTGACCGGCACCTATATCAGGGATTTCTACGGTCAAACCGAATCAACGGCAATGATCGGCAACGCTCCGTGGATGGGCAAGATGCGCAAAGGTTCATTCGGGGCACCTTCCTTCATGTATGACGTAACCCTGGTCGACGACGACGGCAAAGAGGTAACCGAGCCCGACGAACCGGGATACATCGTCGTGCGCCTTGACCGCTGGCGGTCGATTGGGCTGTTCACCGAATATATAGGCAATCCCGAGAAGATGGCCGGCGTCTTCATCGACAACTACTACTACACCGGCGACCGGGGCTCAATCGACAAGGACGGCTACTGGTGGTTCGTTGGACGCAGCGACGATGTGATCAAATCATCCGACTACCGGGTGGGCCCCTTCGAGGTCGAGAGTGCTCTGATGGAACATGCGGCGGTTGCCGAAGCTGCTGTGGTAGGTGTTCCCGATGAAAAACGACATCAGCTGGTCAAAGCCTTTGTCATCCTCAAACAGGGTGAAGAGCCCTCGCGGGAACTGGCACTTGACATGTTCAAACACACCATTGACATTCTGGCCAAATTCAAGATTCCGCGGATCATCGAGTTCGTGACCGAGGTCCCCAAAACCCTGAGCGGCAAGATAAGAAGGATCGAACTGCGTGAGCGGGAAATCGAAAGACAGGACGGCCAGGCTGAAGCACCAGCCATGGAGTTCTACTATTGGAATTTCCCCGAACTCAGCTCTAGGAAAAACTAGTTTTCAAGCCGCGGGTGGTTGAAATTGCCCGCGGCTCAACCAATTGATCGATCGGCAACGGAGAATCGAGTATGAAATTCGAACTCAGCGAAGAACAGAGTCTAATTCGCGACATGGTCCGCGAATTCGCCGAATCCGAGATCGGTCCCAGTGCGGCCCAGAGGGATGAAGAGGAGCGTTTCGACCGCTCACTGATGTTCGACAGCCTGGCAGAACTGGGTCTTACCGGCATTGTTTTCCCGGAAGAATATGGCGGTGCTGGCGCCGACTATCTCAGTTACGCCATTGCCGTGGAAGAACTTTCCCGAGTGTGCGCCTCGACCGGCGTAACCCTGTCCGCCCATCTCAGCCTGGGTGCCAACCCGATCTACCTGTTCGGCACTGAATCCCAGAAGCAGCAGTTTCTGGTGCCGCTGGCCACCGGTGAAAAAATGGGGGCCTTCGGACTGACCGAGCCCAGCGCCGGATCCGATGCCGGCAGCACCAAAACCACTGCGGTCAGGGACGGCGACGACTGGCTGCTGAACGGCTCCAAGATTTTCATCACCAATGGCGGGGAAGCGGAGATCTATGTTGTTCTGGCCCGTACCGACAAGGATGCAAAAAAACACCACGGCATCAGTGCCTTCATAGTCGAGAAGGGCACCGAGGGCTTCTCCTTTGGCAAAAAGGAGCAAAAGCTGGGAATCAGGTCCTCTCCTACCATGGAGATTGTCTTTGAAAATTGCCGGATTCCAGCTGACAATCTGCTCGGCGAAGTAGGCGAGGGATTCAAGGTGGCCATGAAGACCTTGGACGGCGGCCGTATCGGCATTGGTTCCCAGGCCATCGGCATCGCCCAGGGTGCGCTCGAACAGGCGGTAGCCTACGCCAAAGAAAGAAAACAATTCGACAAACCGATCGCTGCTTTCCAGGGAATTTCCTTTCAGCTGGCCGATATGGCAACCCAGATCGAAGCCGCCAGGCTGATGGTCTATAACGCTGCCTACCGGGCCAGCGCCGGACTCTCCTATTCCCAGGCTTCGGCCATGGCCAAACTTATGGCCAGCGAGACGGCGATGAAAGTAGCAACCCAGGCGGTCCAGATACTTGGCGGCTACGGTTACAGCCGTGAATTCCCCGTTGAACGAATGATGCGGGATGCCAAGATCACAGAGATCTATGAAGGGACTAGCGAAATTCAGCGGCTGGTCATCGGCACCGCCCTTACCCGCTGAAGCGAAGCTATAGATAGCCTCAGAATTTCAAGGCGCCCAGCGAGCGAGGAGCCGTGGAGCAGCCTGATAGCGCTGTGAACAGGTACCACGGCGAGCAACGCAGCCTGCGGGGATGGATTGAACTCATGATGTTATGTGTAACAACAACAGATAGAGGTAGAGTATGAAGATTCTGGTGTGCATCAAACAGGTTCCGGACATGGAATCGAAATTTAAGATCGATGCGGCGGGCACCTGGTATGACAACGCCGATCTGGCCTGGCGCCTGAACGAATACGACGAGTATGCGGTAGAACAGGCGGTCCGGCTCAAAGAGCAGCTCGGCGAAGGCGATATCACTGTCCTCAGCATCGGTCCTGACAAGGTCAAGGAAGCGATGAAAAAAGCGCTGGCCATGGGCTGCGACCGGGGCGTGCAGGTCAGTGACGAAGCGGTCTCGGGCAAAGAACCCTACCAGATTGCCTCCATCGTAGCCGCTTTTGCCGGGGATA
>CAJQNS010000186.1 GCA_905479735.1 uncultured Desulfofustis sp. | reverse complement strand
TTCCAGTGAAGCATTCCTGGCATAGTCCAGCAGCGGCACATAAATGGGAAATCGGCAGTGGTGCCTTTCTGAGAATTTTACGACATCCTTTTCGGTGGTCAAAAATCCTTCTGCCCCTGCTTGAGTGGCAAGGTGAGTAAGGTTCATGACATCATCCGCTCCGTAGAGGTGGTGATCTCTGAAACTTTTCCTGCCTGCCAATGTTATTCCTTGCTGCTCGGCCATCTTGTAGAATCTGTCGGCTTGGGCGATACCTGAAAAGGCAAACAGGCACTTAGGAATATCTGACGGGGCAACAACAGATTTGTTGATCGACGACGGTGAAATGTCATATCTGAAAAATTTAGAGTAGGTGGGAGAAACCTTAAATATCGGTTTGCCGGCAAAGCGTTCTTTTAATAGATCTTCGCATTTTCCCGCCCGCTCAAAGTTGTACTCGGTAACACCGGTGATGATAAATGCATCACAGCGATGCAACGCCGAGACAGGTTCCCGCAATTCTCCACCCGGAAATACTCTGCTGTTGCCAGCGAAGTGGTCGGCATCAAAAAGCACGAGATCGATATCTCTGGCTACCCCCATATGCTGGAAACCGTCGTCCATGATCATCAGGTTGCAGTCATAGGCGCGTATCACTTCTTCGCCGACCAGGTAACGTTTCTTACCCGTGGCGACGACTGTCCCCGGGAGCCTCGAGGAGATTAATACCGGCTCGTCCCCGGCTTCGTAGGACTGCATCAAAAGCGAGTCTCCGTCTGAAACGATATTGACCGGCCCCTTTGCCTTGCCGTGGTAGCCCCGGCTGACGACTGCCGGTCTAAACCCCCTGTCGGCCAGAAACCGGCCCAGGTAAATCACCATTGGTGTTTTGCCAGTCCCGCCCATGGACAGATTGCCCACGGAAATCACCGGGACCTCAAGACGCTGACTGATGAGGATGTTCTTTTGGTAGAGCAGGGCACGAAGCTTCATGGCGGCGCTGTAGAGCGGGCTCAAAGGGCGCCCCAGAAAGAAAAGTGTTGAATGACCGCGCCTGTTCATGCTGGGCTGTCTGGCTTTGGTGGTATCATCTTTAGCGAGAGAAAATCCTGTTTGACCAAGTCATTGTTAAAGTCATTGTTATATAGTCCCGAACATCGGGTAAAGCAAATTATTCAGCCATGTGGTATTAGTATAGATTTTGTACAGCAGCTAATAAGTGCTTTCTCTTTTGCAAAAATATCTGGAAATGACTAATATCACCAGATGTTGGTTTTGGCCAGCGTGCATGTACTTAAATTTTTTAACCTGGAAGAAGTTCATAAAAACTCATTAGGGAGGAATTCATGAAATTGAACTTGAGCAAGAAGTTGATTGCCGCTACTGCGGGTTTGATGTTGATTGCAGCCGCTCCGGTTGCTGGTTTTGCTGAAGACACCATTAAGCTTGGAGTAGTTGGCCCCCACAGTGGAGACTTGGCTTCCTATGGACTGCCGAGCGTCAACGCAGCCAAGATTTTGGCTGAACAAATCAACGCAGCAGGTGGAATTAACGGCAAAAAAATTGAACTACTTGTCGAAGACACGGTCTGTGATGCCAAGACCGCCACCGACGTTGCCACCAAACTAATTTCCGACGGTGCCCAGATTGTTCTGGGTGGCATCTGCTCAGGTTCCACCAAGGCAGCACTTCCCATTTATAAGGATTCAGGCATTCTGGTAATGTCCCCATCGGCTACCAATCCTGCGTTGACCCAGAGTGGCGATTACGACAACTTTTTCAGAACCATTGCACCGGATGATGCCCAAGCCCAACTCGATGTTGACTTTGCGCTTGACAAGCTTGGCTATACCAAAATCGCCGTGGTTCATGACAAGGGTGACTACGGAAAAGGTTTCGCCGAATTCGCCAAGAAATTTCTTGAGGAGTCCGGCAAGGCTGAAGTGGTGCTTTTCGAGGGTGTAACCCCCGGTGCTGTCGACTACTCGGCTATTGTTCAGAAGATCAAGAAATCCGGTGCCGAAGCAGTCATGTTTGGCGGCTATCATCCGGAAGCCTCCAAAATCGTCACCATGATGAAGAAAAAGAGACTGAAAGCCGATTTTATTTCTGATGATGGTGTAAAAGACAACACTTTTATCAAGGTTGCCGGCAAATTTGCGGAAAGTGCCTACGCCTCCGGACCGACGGACACCTCGAGCAACCCTCTGAACAAAGCTGCAGTCGCTGCGCATAAGGCTGAATACAATGCAGATCCTGGTGCTTTTTACGAGAACGCCTACTCCGCAGTTCTGGCCATGGCAAATGCTGTTAAGGTCGCCGG
Organism: uncultured Desulfofustis sp.; assembly: GCA_905479735.1. Lineage (GTDB taxonomy): Bacteria > Desulfobacterota > Desulfobulbia > Desulfobulbales > Desulfocapsaceae > JABDQA01. Next base: position 5,588 of record CAJQNS010000186.1, on the reverse strand, counting down.
TTCAACCGATCTCGACGCGCTCAAGAAAGCACTGCAGTCAGAAAAGGTCGATACCCCTGTGGGAACGATCTCCTTTGACGAGAGAGGCGACGCCATCGGAGTCGGCTTCTCCGTCTACCAAGTTCAAGACGGTGTGTTCGTAGAGCTCAAGTAACCGTCTTGACTTTTTCGTTCTCTACCTGGGACAGGCCGCACTCCGGTCTGTTCCGGGTTATTTTTTAGGTATTACATGGATTATTTCATAGAGCTACTCTTCAGCGGACTGTCACGGGGAGCAATTTATGCCCTGATCGCATTGGGTTACACGATGGTCTACGGAATTATCGGTCTGATAAATTTTGCCCACGGCGAAATATACATGATCGGTGCCTTTACCTCCTTTATCATCGCCACGATCTTAACAATCCTTGGCTTTCCCGGTCTTGCCATCATCCTGCTGGCTGGTCTTGCCGCGGTCATCTGGTCTGCTTCCTATGGGTATACCATAGAGAAAGTTGCCTATAAGCCGCTTCGTCACGCCCCCAGACTTTCTGCCTTGATTAGCGCCATTGGTATGTCCATGTTTCTGCAAAATTACGTGCTTCTGGCCCAGACCTCAGATTTTTTACCATTTCCTCAATTAGTTCCCGATTTTGACTTCATGGAGCCCATCGCCCATATCGTTGGATCTTCTGACATGGTTATCTTGGTGACCACCACGGTGGTGATGATCTGTCTGACCATCCTTATTAAATATACTAAAATAGGCAAAGCAATGAGAGCCACATCCCAGGACCGGACCATGGCGATGCTGGTGGGAATCAATGTAAACCGGATCATTTCCATTACTTTTATAATAGGCTCTTCGCTTGCCGCCATAGGCGGTATGCTGGTCGCCTCCCATATTGGGCAGATCAATTTCTATATAGGTTTTATCGCCGGTATCAAGGCCTTCACCGCTGCAGTTTTAGGCGGTATCGGCTCCATCCCGGGAGCGGTGCTTGGCAGTGTCGTTCTTGGACTGACTGAAAGTTTTGCCACCGGATATGTATCGAGCGATTATGAAGATGTGTTCGCTTTTTCCTTACTGGTCCTGATTCTGATCTTCAAGCCCTCCGGTCTTCTCGGTAAGGCTGATACTCAGAAAGTGTGATGTGGATATGTTTACATTTGAAGAATTAAAGCGTTCTTTTTTGGTCTCGATCTGGTTCGTATTTCTGACCTTTCCCATTATGGTCATCAGAGTCGATTCCATAGAAAAAACTGTTCAGTGGCGTTGGATGAACATGGTCTATGTGGCCATTGGCAGTTTTATTCTCTCTTTCGTATTTCGCTATATGATGCAGCGTAAAGAGATGAAATCAGAGGATAACGGAGACGGGGACAAGAAGGATAAGACTGGCCGATCATTTATCCATCGCTGGCTGGCGGACCCCAAATACCGTAATGCCATATTAGGTTCCCTCTTGGCGGCTGCAATAATTTTCCCCCACGTCTTCTCTACCTATCAGACGAGTATCATGACCACTGCGCTCATGTACGTGGTTCTTGGCCTGGGATTAAACATAGTGGTTGGGCTTGCTGGTCTGCTGGACCTAGGTTATGTGGCATTTTACGCTGTGGGTGCCTATACCTATGCGCTGCTCTACCATTTCTTCGGAGTGGGATTCTGGGTTGCTCTGCCTATCGGCGGTCTGCTGGCGGCTCTCTTTGGTATCCTGCTGGGTATCCCGGTTCTGAGACTAAGGGGAGATTATCTGGCCATTGTCACCCTCGGTTTTGGTGAGATTATCAGACTCGTCATGGAGAACTGGGGGGCTTTTTCTCAGGGGCCCAGTGGAGTCTCAAATATACCCAGGCCCAGTTTTTTCGGTATCGATATGTCACTGGATACGGCACTGGTCTACACTTATTATCTGATGATCCTGCTCGTCATTTTTACCATTTTCTTCGTCAACCGCCTCCAAGACTCTAGATTGGGCAGGGCCTGGATAGCGCTGCGGGAAGACGAAATCGCCTGCCAGGCGATGGGTATCGACAAGATGAAGACCAAGCTGGTGGCTTTCTCTCTCGGTGCTTTTTGGGCCGGAATTGTCGGTGTCATCTTTGCCGCCAAGACCACCTTTATCAGCCCCCGAAGTTTCACTTTCATCGAATCTGCCATCATCCTCTCAATAGTCGTACTTGGCGGCATGGGCTCCATTATCGGCGTTATATTTGGCGCTTTGATCCTGATTCTACTCCCTGAGTATTTGCGTGCACTCTCTGAGTATCGAATGCTCGCCTTCGGTGCCATTCTTGTCTGCATGATGGTCTTCAGACCCCAGGGTATTATTGGCAGTATCCGGAGAACTTACACGTATCAGAATAGGAAAAAGGCAGACGGTGAGGTCTCTTGATATGCAACAGCCAATTCTACAAGTCTCAGGCCTTACCATGGATTTTGGTGGTATCCGTGCACTCAACAACCTGGATCTCGATGTTAACGAGGGGGAGATTGTCGCCCTTATCGGTCCTAACGGTGCCGGAAAAACGACTTTTTTCAACTGTGTGACGGGTATATACGCACCGACCAAAGGTGAGGTGGATCTTTACCATAAAGAGAAAAATCGCGTGGTCAGTCTGCTAGGGATGAAGCCCAATCAGGTCACCGAGCAGGGGTTGGCCAGAACCTTTCAAAATATCAGACTGTTTTCGCAGATGACGGTGCTTGAAAACGTCATGATCGGTCGCCACTGCCGTACCAAAGCTTTTATTCTTGGAGCTCTGCTGCGTGATAAAAAGACAATGCAAGAAGAGGATGAGATCATCCAGACAAGTCATGAAATTCTGACTAAAATTGGTTTGCAGCGCTACGAGAACGAAATAGCCGAAAACCTTCCTTATGGGGCCCAACGTCGACTTGAAATTGCCCGGGCCCTGGCCACCGAACCGGTTCTGCTGCTGCTCGACGAACCTGCTGCCGGAATGAATCCCCAGGAAACCATAGAACTGGTCAACCTTATTCAAGAAATCGCCTCTGAAGGACAATCAATTCTACTGATTGAACACGATATGAAACTGGTGATGAGCCTGTCGGATAGAATATTCGTCATGGACTATGGCAAGAAAATTGCCCAGGGCACACCGGAGGAGATTCGGAATAACCCTGCAGTAATTAAAGCTTATCTTGGTGAAGAAGTAGATGCTTAAGCTCGAAAACGTTGAATCCGGTTACGGGAATATTCTCGCAGTCAAAGGAATAAGCCTTGAGGTGAATCAAGGTGAGATAATCACACTGATCGGCGCCAACGGTGCCGGTAAGAGTACTACGCTGCTGACTATCTCAGGAATCGTGGAATGCCGGTCGGGTAGAATTCTGCTTAACGAAGAAGAGATCCACCCGCTGGGGACCGATGATATAGTCAAGCGGGGTATCTGTCAGGTACCCGAGGGACGACATATTTTCCCGCAGCTCACGGTGCAGGAAAATCTCGACATGGGCGCTTTCATGCGCAATGATACGCGGCAGATAAAAGAAGATCTCGACTATGTTTACTCGCTGTTTCCCATCCTGGAAGAGCGCCGAAACCAAGACGGTGGTACACTGAGCGGCGGTGAACAGCAGATGCTGGCTGTGTCAAGGGCGCTGATGGCCAAGCCGCAGCTGCTTCTTCTTGACGAGCCGTCCATGGGGCTCGCCCCGTTGATTATCAAACAGATTTTTGAAATTATTAAAAAAATTAACCAGGAAAACAATGTCACCATCTTTCTGGTCGAACAGAATGCCAACCAGGCACTACAAATAGCTGACCGGGGCTATGTAATAGAGAACGGCAAAATAACTATTACAGGAAGTGCGGACAGCCTGTTGTCAAACCAGGATGTGCGGAAGGCCTATCTCGGCCTTTAGTCAGGTTCAGCTCAAGCAGCCCAATGAAAATAATTAAGGCAGGAGTTATCGGGGTTGGATATCTGGGCCGTTTTCATGCCCAAAAATACCAGGCTCTTGAAGATGTAGAGCTGGTCGGTGTCGCCGACGTCGATCCTGATCGAGCCCGCCAGGTAGCCGCTGAATGCGGCTGCGCCCATTTCAGCGATTATAAAGAACTGCTCGACCAAGTTGAGGCGGTTTCCATTGCGGTGCCGACGAGCTTTCATCACCAGGTCGGTTTCGATGCCTTATCTGCGGGAGTTGATATACTGCTTGAAAAGCCAATGACCGTAACCTTGGCGGAAGCCGATGAATTGATAGGTTTGGCAGAGAAAAACAAACTGATCCTGCAGGTCGGTCATCTAGAACGCTTCAATCCTGCCGTACTTGCCATGAAGCCCTTTCTAACCACGCCGGTATTTATAGAGAGTGACAGAATTTCCTCCTTCAAAAGACGAGGTGTGGATGTCGATGTCGTGCTTGATCTGATGATTCACGATATCGATATAATTCTCACTATAATCGACTCGCCGCTGAAGACCATCCACACAGTCGGTGCTCCGGTTGTGACCGATACTACAGACATCGCCAATGCTCGACTTATTTTCGAAAATGGGGCAACCGCCAATATAACGGTTTCCAGGGTTTCTCTGACCAATGTGCGCAAGATGCGTGTCTTCCAGCCGGGCTCGTATATTAATGTTGATTTTGCCAATAAAAAGATAATGACCCTGCAACTCGAAGATGAACTTCTCGAGAGCGGCATGCCCAAACATAGCAAAGAAATTAAATCATTTGCCGGTGAAGACGCCCTGCTGAATGAAATCTTTCATTTCGTCGATCATGTACGCAGCCGCACCAGACCCGATGTGTCAGGCGTCGAAGGAAGGCGGGCTTTGGAAGTGGTCATGCAGGTAATGGAACAGATCAAACAACACCAGAGCCTTGAGCTCTTCAGCAAAATTCAGGCAGCAGCGGTAAAATGAACAACGAGGTGATGATTGTTGCTGGAGAAGCCTCCGGCGATCTTCACGGTTCACGACTCATTGGTTCGATGCTGCACAGGAATCCGGCCTTGCATTTCTGCGGCATCGGCGGCCCTGAATTAAAAAAATGCGGGGTCGAACTACTCTATGATGCCTCGAAAATAGCCGTTGTCGGCTTTTTTGAGGTTATCTCCCATCTGTCTCACATCATTAAAGCGCAGCGAGCACTGCGCCAGAGATTGGCCGAGAAACCTCCGCAATTGCTCATTCTCATAGATTTTCCTGACTTCAACCTCCTGCTGGCAAAAAGAGCAAGGAAGCTAGGCGTTCCGATATTTTACTATATAAGCCCCCAGATCTGGGCCTGGCGATCCGGTCGAATAAAAAAAATCGATCAGCTGACCGATGCGATCGGCGTCATTCTTCCATTTGAAGAAGCATACTACCGGGAACGAGGGGTGATGAAAGCGCACTATGTAGGTCATCCGCTGCTGGACACCGTGGCAAGCAGGATGTCACGAAAGGAGTTCTGTGCTGCCAACGATATCGACCCGCAGCGTAAACTGATCGGTCTTCTACCAGGGAGCAGAAGCAGGGAGATTAACAGCCTTCTCCCCGAATTTCTTCGGGCCGCAGAAAGACTCAACGAGATCAGCCCGGAACCACCACTATTTCTCATTCCCCAGGCCCCTACCATAGAGGCTGATGAA
>CAJQNS010000185.1 GCA_905479735.1 uncultured Desulfofustis sp. | reverse complement strand
CCGCCGTGTAGCTTCTGCCCCACCGATACCGGGCATACTGATATCCATCAGTACCACGTCGGGATTCAATTCTTCCGCAAGCGCCACTGCCGTCTCACCATCCGGTGCTTCCCCGATTACACGGAACAGATCATCTTTCTGTAATATCTGAATAAGTCCTTCACGCACGATCGTATGATCGTCAGCAAGGATAATGCGGAGTGGGCCTTTGCTTCTGACAGGATAAGAAGTAGACATGTCGGTTGTTGTAAATGATGAGTTAGTGGATGAAATTTGTGAATGATTTTCGATAACGTTATCGATCTCAATTGGTAGACTCAACGTCACCGTGCATCCGGCACCAGGTTTACTGAAGATTTCCACTTGTCCTCCAAGCCAGGAAAACCGTTCCCGCAGCAGGAAAAGTCCGAAGTTTTCCATGGTCTCGTCACCCTGTTCGATGGTCTGGGGGTCGAATCCCTGCCCTTGATCACTCACGGAAATTGATATGGATCCTGCCGAATGTGTCGAAACTGCGACAACGGCCTCTTTGCTACCCGAATGTTTGGTGACATTGAGAAGCAGTTCCAGAATTGCGTTGAACATGGTGAACCTGACCGACTCGGACAGGCTTATTTTATGTCTGACATCAATGGTGATTTTGAGTTTCAGACCATGAAGACTGGCGACATGGTTCTTTATCCAGGCCAAGGACTGTTCAAGGCTGCCTTCATAAAGAATTGAAGGGTATAATTCAGTGGTCAGCAGTCGAGACTGATCGAGAACCTTGTCAAGAATTTCGATAACCTTTTCAGCGGTCTGCTGATCTTCAGCAATTTTCACACTGCCTGCAAGCAGGGTGAGATTGAATTTGGCACCAACCAGAAGTTGCTGCAGATTGTCGTGCAGCAACTGGGCCATGCGGCGTCGTTCACGCTGTTCGACACGGGTTAGTTCCTGCTCAAGTTGCTGAAGTTGCCGGGCGCGACGTTGCAGTGACGTGTTTGCTTCACGGAGGTTGTGTTCGGCAAGACGCTGTTCCGTAAAATCACGCACCAGTACGATGACAGCGTCTTTGCCGCAGAGAGCGACTCTGCCTTCGAACCAGCGCGGGGTGCCGCCGATCTGCAGCTCATAGCTGAAGGAGCTGGCATCTTTTGGTGAGGAGAGCGCACCAATCGCCGCCATACAGTCCTCACCCACCGGAGGAGGCAGAACCTCCAGGACTGTGCGGCCGATCAACTGCTCACGTGGCAGGAACAGGTCTTCATCGGCAGCCGAAAAGATATCGATATAGCGGCCATCCAGTCCAAGCAGGAAGACGAGGTCGGGTACCGCCTGCATGAGCGCCCGCCCCTGCTCTTCAATGACCGGTATCGCTTTGTGTTGTTTCTTTTTGTTCAGCTGATGTTCAGACATTCTAATGCCAAATTGAGTAGGGTCAGTGTATTCATCTGCTAGTCAAGTGAATTGAAATCGAATCGGTTGTGAGTTTAAAAATAATTTGAGATCAGATACTTATTGGTTGCTGGGGTTACCATTTCATTTGAAAATGGTAATCCGCCAATTGGGAATTGCAAGTAGGAGAATTATCTGGGGTACTACCATGCCTTTCGGTAGTGAGGATAGACAGTATGCTTTAGCCAGCCCGTTTCTAGATTTGGACTTATTAAGCTCAGCGAACTGAGGTCTCTTTTCTGAAACGCCGGGCAAGAGGGTCCAGCACGCCAAAAACCTTCTTGACCTGTTGAGTCACTAATTTATGTTCTTCGTTGAAAATAGAATCCAGCGAGATCAGCGGGTCGTGATCGGGATTGCTCAGGTAATTTTTGATCGCTTCTACCTTTCTGACTATTTCCTTTTCCGCCTGATTTTTCAGGAGTGACTTGAGGCGGATAATATTTTCCTCTACCGCTTCATCCAACTCGTTACCTTGATATTTCTTGAGTTTGTACTGGATTCGATGATCAGTCAATTCGAGCAGCAGTTCCTCATAGTCCTCGCCGAGCCAGATGGTTTCCGGTACCAGATCTCCGAAATGGGTTACCCCGAGAATGTCCTTGTTCTGATTCCAGTAGCCGATCAAAAACTCGGTCTCAAGGCTCTTGTAATTCTGTCGGGGCATATACATACGCCTGAGATATTGCAGCACTTTCTCAGTCTTCTTTTTGTGTCCGCCGATTATCACTGAACCACCCACCTCATCCTTGGTAACACCTTTGGTCCACGGGGCACCGGTTATACCAAAATCATTGTAGATGGGAATGTGCAGAATTGCCGACAGGGTATTAAGAGCCAGCGCATAACCGGCCGATGGTCCCCCCACATTATAGGAGGCCGAGAGAAGTTGATGGTGGATGGTAAGCTTGGCGAGAAATTCGCCCAGGAGCTTTGCCATACTGTATTGGGGGATCAAAGCCTGGAAATAGTTTTTTACCAGCGTTAAGGCTTCCTGGGCTGACTGCTGCGTCATCTGGACGGCCATTTCCATCTGGGCTGAACTGTCACCTGAGGCCGCGACGGCCCCGGTAACGAGTACCTTCTCTACCCCCTGACTGTAGGTAAGGCTGGTGGCGATGGGAAGCAGAACGCCGTCGATATCGTTGGCTCCCACACCGACAATAAAACCTTTTTGCGGTTCTCTACTGAGTTCGGCTTCGAGGAAGTCATCGAGCTCTACCTTTCCTTTCCTGGTTGGGCTTTGAGACATTTCTTCGCGGGCATGCCTCAAATGAGTGTGGCAGAGCGGATAATCATTCTCGTTGCCGACGTTGGCAAAATGGGTGATCGCTTCTTCATAGTTAGCCAGAAACTCTGTTGTTGATTCACGCAAGGCCTTTAACAGAACGCCACTGTCACCAACAGCTTCTAGAATGCCGGTGAGAGTTTTCAGGTTGAACTTGAGAAATCGATCCTGTTTTTCGGGAGAAAGGGATGAGATCTCCCTGAATTTTTTTAATACCATCAACTCGGTACTGCGGAGTGACAAAGCTTTCTCGGCGAATGCTGCAAAATCAGCTGGAGTATGGCAGATCCCCTTTGCCGCATTGATTACCTCGGTTGAAGTAAGTCCTGGTTCCAGTGGAATGTTGCTGATAGTGGCATCAATGATCTCGTTGATATCGCGTTTCGCCAACTGCCCCGACACTTCCATAACTTTTAACCTTTTTGACCTGATAAGGGCGGGGTCGAGAAGGTCGAGTCTGTTAGTGGTCAGGACAGTGAAGACCTTTGACAGGGGTTGTTCACCGTCAATGATATTGAGAAATTTGTTGGTCAGACGATCGGAGGGAGAACCACCGCTGCTGCTGCGGCGAGGGGCAAGCGCATCACCCTCATCAAAGAAGACCACGGCCGGGGCAATCATCTTGGCAATATCATAGATTTTAACCAGGTTTTCTACGGTACCGTCGATGGGATCAGCTGGGTTGTGCAGGGCGCTTGGATTGGTGCTGATGTCGTGAATTTCCTTGTTTTCGCTGAGCCAGGTACGCACGAGAAAGGTTTTACCGCTGCCCGGAGGACCATTAAGAACTACTCCCTTCTCTTCACTTACGTTGTAGATCAGGCAGTTGTTCGACATCTCACTGAAAGTGTCTTTTATGTCACCGACGTAATCATCCCAGTGGGCACTGCGGTCGATCCTGTTTACCACCTTTTTGAATAAATCACCGAAGGCGTTTCTGGCCACCATTTCAAAGGCGTGGCGAACAAGCAGGGGGTCATCCAGAAAATCTGCGGTAAAGGTTCCTTTGAGGCTGATGATATAGCCAATCAGTTTGCGGACATAGGCCGGTGTTACCTGGAGGGCGCGATCCTTGAATACATGATAAAACTTACCGACTGCCGTGTTGAGGTCCTCGGGGTCGATCCACTGGATATGTCCGTATTCAGGCGGCATCTCGTCGGTCCTGACCCGGATATTGTTGCGCATCAACTCTATCCGGATGATCTCCTTCATATTGGCTTTTTTGAGCCAATAATCGGAGACGTCGATAATCAGTCCTTTCTCGACGAATCTCCTGTAAATAGCTGAATCGAAAATCTCCGGCTGATCGGAAGTGGCAATGAGCAGGCAGTCTCTTGAACCGTTGATTATCTCATCTATGATAATGTTGGAACTGTCTACCAGGGTTCCCTGCTGACGTTCCGGCCCGCCCCCGCTTGCTCCCCCGCTTTCCTTCCTGGCAAAGGCACTGTGAGCTTCTTCAAGATGTCTGATACAGGTTTGTCTCGGATTCCCAAAGGCCCGTCTGAGATAATTGCCCGGTTCCCCGGAAAGTGCTGTTTGAAAATCATTGGGAGTGATGCGGGCGTAATCGACGCTCAGGCTCTGCTCTTCAAGATCGCTGAGGTTTTTGCCGATCTGCTTGCGGAATACCAGGCTGATCAGGGGGATTTTCGACAGCCGCTTGTACCTTTTCAGCCGTTTACGGCGCTCAATCTCCGAGGCCAAATCAGGTTCTATATCCTCAAGAGATTTCCAGAAGGGCGCCTCAGCCATTACATTGAGACGTTTCTGGGCGAGATCGACCTCGGGCCTTACGTCGCTGTCGAAGAAAACCTGTTCGATGGCTTTGGTTGCGGTTGCGGTCTTACCGCTGCCACTGGTTCCTACAAACAGCACGATCGGTGCTTGCGGTACTTCCGGATCGGTGGTGTACTCTTTTCTTATATGGGCCCGGTAAATCTTCTCGAAAAGATCGGCCAGTTCCTCAGGAAGATGAACATCGGAGAGCTCACGCTCAAGCAGAGCGAGCATGTAAGCGTGATCGTTGTCAGTGAGTTCTTTTTCGAGGATGTGGTTCCAGGCTTTCCGCGGTATCGTTTGTCCGGAGACTTCAAATCTCTTTTGCCAGTCGGTGAGGATCTCCGGATTTTTCAGGATTGCCAGATCGCGTTTACGGGGAGATATGGTAAACCAGCGAAAAAGACCGCCCAGTCCTCTGAAAAACCCTCCGTGAGGTTTGTATTGGTTGAGGCGGGCCCGCATGAATTCTTTGGTTTCATTGGACCATGACGCAACAATTGCATCTATTTCTGCTATACGTACTTCAGGCAGGCGAATGTAGCGGATTTTTTTTGTTAATCGTCTTGCCATTGGCGTTGCTCAACCCCGATCATTCAACGTTTGCTGGAAGCGGCAGGGTAACGGGAGGAACCTTCTCAGTATTTTGAATCACCACTGTATTTTGACCGGTCTGATTCTTTTCGTAAGCTGAGGCCCATTTCTGCTGAACTAGAAATTGCAGCAGCGATGTATCGGTGGAGCCGTCAGGTCTGCCGACTTCTTTTTGCAGAGAACTGATACCTTCCAGGTAAGCGGCGTAAAGTTTCCGGATTCTGCTTGCTTCCTGATCGGCGGCATAGTTTTCTGCTTCGGCGATCAGTTCCCGCCGTTTCTTTTCCTCGGTTGCTTCCACCAATTTATCACCAAATCGAGTTTCTTTGAGAACAAAGCTGATGATCTCAATGCCGTATTTTTCCTCCAGTGAGGGCCCTCCTTCGTTTATTGGTTGTGACTTCAAAGCCCTGAATATTTTTTCTTTGACCTGCTGGCGATCACTGATCAGTTTACCTACCGATTCGGCCTGCATTATATCTTTGACGATTCCGTCGTAATCTCCCTGGAGCAGAGTCATCGGATTAAGGTTCTCGATGGCCCAGGTTTTCAGGTCCGTGATCCGGTAGGTGAGCAGGGCAGAGGTCCAGAGCGCTACATTTTCTTCTGAGATGATGCGCATTGGTTCGTTACTGCCGCCCAGAAAGAGCGTCTGATTCATCAGGGTTACTTCCTGCTCAATTTTGGTAAAAAACGGCAGGCGGACGTGCCAGCCGATGTCGGTGACAGCTTGTCTATTGCCGCCAAATCTTTCCAGCACAACTGCATAGTTCATCTTGACTTTGAAAATAGTCTTGGTAGCATAAACAGCTGCCACAATCCCATAAATAGCTGAGATTATAATCAAAGTGAGCAAAACAATCCTTCCGAAACGAAATACGAATGCCCGTTGAAAAAATCTCACTGCCTTCCTGTCAGCCATAGTGACTCCTGAGTATCGCTAGAGAACAAAAATCACATCACCACAAACTTTTTTTTCCCATCTGCATATCAGCTTCCGAAAGAAGTATCCGGAAGTGATGAAACGCCTGCTGATGGGTAAACAAAAGAGACGTAAACACTAATATTTAAAGCATATCCACAGCGTTAGTGCCTGTCAATTGAGCCACGTGTTTTTCTTGAACCAAAGGTCAATTATTCTGAAAATAATTTGGGATCACTCTGGTATCTGTGATTTATCGGCTCCCAAGGCGCCTGGTCAAGCCAGATGAATTCACAAGTAATGTTCTTGCTGCCGATCGGAACTTTTCAGGAGGATCCGCCCTGAAATGTCCTGAAAGTGCATTATAGTGGAGGTGGATATCTCATTGTTTGGTGAGAATTCCAATGGATTTTGATGGTGATAACAAACGATACCAGACAGGCGGAAAGCCTGGTGGACAGTATAAAACAAGGAACTAAGCGGTTATGTTTCAACCACTGGATAAGGCGGACTCAGCCGCAGTTGCTGAAACCGTGGAAGAGGTCGTCGAGATATTATACAGAGACCTTTCACTCCGAGACCGGGTGGTCATCTCCAAACTCACCAAAAAAATTGGATTCAGATGTTTACCTGGTTATGACTAAAATAATCAGAAAGGAATTTGGACTGTACAACCAAAATGCGACACGGATCAATTCCTGCCGGAATTACCTGGGCACCGATTATGATTCCTACGAGGACTCGGCAATGGTCATTATCAAGGAATTATGGAAGAAGGTTTGCAGAGTACACCACCTCCGACTCGTCAAGAGTTGACCGCAGACTGGACACCACCCCTGTCGTTAGGTGCAGGTTAAGGGGGCTATTGTGAGTCTGATGTTATGGCCTTTTCCACAAACGGCAGCAGGTTGGCTGTGATGATACTATATCCCTCACTGTTGGGATGAATTCCATCGGCCTGGTTTTTTGACGTTTCGGTGGCCGTGTCCTGCAGGAAAAACGGCATCAAAATTACCTGGTGTTTTTGGGCGAGCCGCGGATAGATGCTTTTAAAGTTGGCTATGTAGTCTTTTCCGAGGTTGGTGACCATCATCATGCCAGCAAGCACAATGGTAATATCCTCCTGTTTGAGCCTGACAATGATCTGCTCGATATTGTCTTCGATCAGGGCCGGATCAATTCCCCGCAGCCCGTCATTGGCGCCCGTTTCGAGAATCACTATGTCAGGTTTTAGTTTCAGGACCCAGTTAACCCGGGATCTGGCGCCGCTACTCGTTTCTCCACTGATGCCTGCATTGATCACTCGGTAGTCGTGCCCTCGTTCTGCCAACAACCGTTCAAGCTGGGCGGGGTAGGCATCTTCTGGGGGAACTCCCAGTCCAGAGGTGAGGCTGTCCCCCATGGCGACGATAACCCCTCGACTATCTGTCATCGTTTTGTTTTCTGCTGGTTCCTGCTGTTCGGGTGGCGGGGAGGAATCGCAGGAGATTCCCGCCAGTAAGATAACCGCCATCATGAATAGCAGAATTGTCCTGGAAAGAACATTGGGCTTGATTGTCGTGATCATTAGACGCTGTTTTGCTGTTGCAGATATACTGCGGGTCTCTGCCGGATGATGCCGACTGAACTTGCCAGACCAATCAGCACCAGGAGTATGATTGAAGAGAGGACTGTTAGTGCTGCGACATGCCAATGAGGATGATAGGCTATATCAAACACATTTCTGCAGATCAGCCAGGCTGCCGCTTCGGCAAACAACACAGCCATTAGCGAACTCAAAAATGCTAACATGGCATGCTCATAGCTCAGAATCCGCAGCACGATACTACTGTCGGCTCCGAGCACTTTATAGTAGACGGTCTCCTTGATACGATCGAGTCGGGTCGCGAAAATCGTGCTCACCAGTATGAGACAGCCGGCCATAATCGAGAATGAAGCAAAAAAGGTGACGATGACAGACAAACGTTTCATCAATTGACCGAACCGATCAGCCATGTCCGCGACATTAATGGTCGATACATTTGGCAACTGGGCGGTGATGGCGGTGATCATGTCGGGGATCAGAGACTTGGGCAGGTGCATGGCCGCAAAAAACGTCTGCGGGGCGGCTTCGAGGGTACCTGAATCAAAAACAAAATAGAAAAACGGATAGAGCCTGGATTTGGTCCTGGAACGTATGCTTGTCACCTGGGCATCAATCTCAACTCCCTGGATGTTAAAGCGCAGTCGATCATGCAGACCGATTTCTCCAATTTCGGCGATGGAGTCAAGCACCGATAGGGCGACGACCCCGGAAGGCAAACTTTTGCTGTCGCCAAAGAGCGAATTGCCGTCGCTGATAATTTCATCTTCAAGAAGGGTTTCCCGATAGGTGAGGTTGAACTCCCTACCAAGGTTGTCGGTTTTTCTTTGTCTCTCCTGTTCGGCATTGATCATGGTGTTGTTGATGGATAGGAGGCGGGCTCGAATCACTGGAAACATTACCACCTCCTCGCCAACAACAGACTGGAAAAGATCTTTTTGATCCTGCTGAATATCAATACAGAAGAGATTCGGTGCATTTTCTGGATATGACTCTATGAAAGTGGCAAACAGATTTAACTTCAGAAGAAAGATCAGAAGCAGCACCGAAATGGCAGAGGTGAGGGTGATGACAATCGATCGGGATGCATTGCCGGGTCGATAGAGACTTTTTGCTGACTGACGAAGTGCCAGCGTAGGTAGGGTCGAACGTTTCAGCAGCCAGAGACTGGCGGAGGCGGCCAGTGCAACTGTCCCGATCAGCAAGATCAGCCCGATCACAAAGAAAATACCGATTTTAAGGTCATCGATCTGGCGGACGACAAGCAGAATCAGGAACACGGTGCAGATAATTCCTGCAAGCAATGGGGCTGCTCCTGGTTTTTCACTCCCTGTTTCATGTCGGAATATCATCACCGGCTTAACTGCCCCCAGGCGATGCAGGGGAAGCAGGGTGAAGACTGTCACCACGAATATGCCGAGTACTATCCCTTCCAGCGCGTCAACCGGGTGAAAGGCATAACCGACATCCTGGGGCAGAAGATCTCTGAACAAGAGTGGAAATAACCTTTTGATAAGATAGCCCGCGATAACCCCTATTACACTGCCGCAGGCGCCCATAAAAGAGACCATGGCCAGGTATTGAATCAACAGATACCTGTTGGAAGCACCAAAGGCTTTGGTCACCGCAATGACATTCTGTTTTTGATAGAGTATGGCGGAGAGGGATCCCTGCATGCCGATACCGCTGAGCATCAAGGTCAGGATGCTGATGCATGAAAGAAAAAAGAGCAGGTTGTCAAAAAAGACCTTCACCCGTGAGCGAGCATTTTTAGCCGTCTCGACCCGCTCCACTCTGGGGGTGGCGACCGCGCTCAGCGTTTCAGACAGGCGATCTGCATTTGCCGGATCAGCCAACTGGATCAGTATTTCGTGTTCGACCCTGCTCCCGCGTCCGAGAAGTCCAAGTCGGTCCACGTCTGCCATCGATACGAAGATGCGCGGCCCAAGAGTGAGGAATGATACCGGCCGCATAGATTCAAAGGTGACCACATCAGCTATTTCAAAAGCGACGTCGCCAATGTTGAGGAGCCCTCCAACTGCCAGATCGAGCCTTTCGAGCACCTCCTGGGCAACTACGACGCTGCCCGGTTTCAACACCTCGCCAAGCTTCCGCCCGGAGGCAATCTCGATGGTGCCAAAGAAAGGATAAGAAGATTCAACGGCCTTGATACTTGAGAATAGCGAGGTGTCCTTATCCTCGGATAGTGCCACCGTGTAAAATTCAAGGGTACTCTGCTGCTGGAAGTCCTGCTCCTGGGCCAGGGTATCAATGGTGCCCTCCAGTTCTTCAGAGATTGGCTGGTGGGCATGGATAATGATATCGCCCCCCTGGAGGGCTCTCGCCTCGTCAATAAGGGATCCATGGATATCTCGCCTGAAACTGTTAAGCGCGGTCAGCGTCGCGATGGAGAGAGCCACACAGACAACGAAGGTAAGGACCTGTTTGCCGCCGTATCGAAGTTCTTCCAACAGAAAGCGATAATGAATCATCATGGCCGGATGTCGTTTTTAACCAATCGGCCGTCGTGCAGGGAGAGGATTCGATCGGCTCGATCTGTGATGGCACTGCTGTGGGTAGCAAGCAGCAGGGTGGTGTTGAATTCTTGCTGCAGTTCAAGCAAGAGTTCAACCACCTCCCGGGAATTTTCTGAATCCAGATTGCCGGTAGGCTCATCGGCAAATACCAGGCGGGGATTATTGATCAGAGCCCGACAGATGGCAACACGCTGCTTTTCGCCGCCGGATAATTGTTCAGGCCGATTGTCACGTTGTTCCCAGAGGCCAACTCGGTTCAGGAGGTGTGACGCTTTCTCGGATGCCTCGGGATCCCGGTTAAGTTCTGCCGGGAACATAATATTTTCCAGGGATGTCAGGGACGGAACCAGGTGAAATGCCTGAAAGACGAACCCTATCAACCTGTTTCTCAGCGGGGCAAGCCCATTTTCGTCGAGGTCGGTGATGTCCTCGTCAGCCAGCCATACCCGGCCGTTACTCGGTTTATCAAGCCCCGAGAGAATGGTGAGCAAGGTGGTCTTGCCACTGCCGCTGGCCCCGGATATGACAGCAAACTCTCCCGGCTCAAGCTCCAAGGAAACATTGTGGAGGACAACAGCGCGACGCTCGCCTATGTTGTAGTGTTTTGAAACATGTGCCGCTTTCAGTATCGGGCTCGACATCCATCACTCCTGTTCAATTTTAAAGCGGAAAAAATCCCCCGCCCGCACACCATAATCATATTTTTAGAGTTATGGATGTTCGGCGGTTAAGAATGATCCCTGAACCGATTTAGTGGAGAATTCAAATCAGGAAGACTACTGCACACTCCGGCCCTGCTATTGACAGGATGAAGGGACATGTTGGCCAGGGAAAAAGGCACGGATAGGTAAGGATTCCCTTGGAGAGATAAAGCAAGGGGCATTCCACGACCACAAAGCTGATTAATTAATCTGCTTTGACGACGACAAGTGTAATGTCATCTTCCTGGCTAATTTTACCGCGGAAGCCTTTCACTTCTGAGACAATGGTTTTTTGTATAACTGCGGCCGGCTGATCTTTATGCAGGCTGATTATGTCGCGCACTCTCTCCTGACCGAAAACCAGGTCGTCCTGATTTCTCGTTTCGAAGATACCATCGGTGCCAATAAGGATGATATCTCCTTCCTGGATTTCGGTGTGCTGATTCTCGAAGGTATATGATTCGTCGATGCCTAGAACCACCCCAACACCCTCGAGTTTCGTCACTAAACCTGAGTGGCTGTGATAGTGAAGCGGTGGCTCATGCCCGGCTCTCACCCAGCGCGATAGGTGAGTCTGAGGGTCCAGCTCTAAAAAAAACATAGTGGTGAAATTGCTGCTGGTGGCGGAGTCCCTGGTGATCCATTTGTTGATTTCGTTCAACAAACCTGCGGGATCCGTATAATTTTCCACTGCAGAAATTAAAAAAGCTCGAACCGTTGTCATCAGCATGGCGGCTCCCACACCATGCCCGCAGGCGTCGGCGACGGTGATGCCCAGTTTGCCGTTTGGTAGAGGGAAATAGTCGTAATAATCTCCTCCGGTCTGGTCACAATACATCGATACTCCGCTCACGTCATAGCCCTGAAGGGAAGGGTTTTCAGTTGGTAAAAGATTTTGCTGAACTTCTTCCGCGAGCTTTAGGGAGTGCATCAATTCAAATCGATGTCTGAGTCCATCGATCATGTGATTGGTATGTTCTGCGATAACTCCAAATTCATCCTGGGTGGCTACTGGAACCTTGCTTCTCAGATCTCCTTTCCGGACCTTTTCCAGAATGACCGTCTGATTGTTGAAAAGAATCTTGAGATTTTGTGAATAGGAAATGATGAGGTTGAAGATCAGAATCATCAGGACGCCCATGATAAATAACACCTCGTATATTACCGATAACTGGGCATTCATTATCGAGTCGGCATCCCCGGCAGTGTTTGCCAGCCACTCGACATCACGGGAGAACACCATAATCAACACGAGACAGACGAACACAAAAGTCGTTGCTGCAATCAAGGTGAATTTATGCGTAATTGGTGAATACTTTATTGAGCGGAAGCCATATTCACCGGCTTTTACTGCATGGGAGATAATCTCTCTTTCTTTGATAAGTGAGGAGTTCAAGCCTATGAAAAAACCAGCAATGATACAGCCAATGAGAAGCGACAAGGTACTTTCCAGAGGAAAATGCAGTACCCGATTCTGATAGATAATGATTAAAAAGGCTGCACAAATACAGATGATAAATTCTAGAATGAAGGCTCTTTTCGGCTGCTCATAGGGATCAGCATTATCGATGATTTTCTTGGCGAGCAGTTGGCGCATCGTCAGCAGAGTCAGGAACCCAAGCGCTATTATTGTCCCCAGATACACGGGGGACAGGGTCGCCATGTAGGGTCAGACCTGACCGCCATAAAAGGTGAGCGATAGAATGGCGAACGTATATTGAATTGCAATTCTCATAGAAGTGTTCTCATCAATTAATCTGCATAGGTGGTTTCATCAAGTACATCGAGAAAACAGAGCCTGGGGTAATGTTCCATCAAAGGCAGAGCCATGAAAATTCCTTTCTCTGTGCGACTAAATAACCGCCCCCCTAACATATAATAATTGCGGAGAAATTAGCTCGAGTTTATTTCTGAGTGTACTTCAGTAGGTGGGTCTGTACACCTTGACCGATGGGATAAATGTAAGCAGGAAGGCCCAATTATCCACTAACACATTGAAGTGCTAAGGGGAAAATGAGAACTCTGTTCACTTGTTTACTTCCAAGGTTTTCCTAGCACGGTCAGTTTCTGTCTACTAATTCGAGTGATTTAGCCTTGATTATAAAAGCGCTGAAGGAATTGAGATAAGCTCTATTCGCCGGGAATTTATAGATGGCCGGTTCGTCTATTGTGAGAGATAAACTAAAAACACAGTCAAAGAATAAGTGGGAGGAAGAATATTTAAAGAAGAATCCACCAACAATTACCATCGATACAGTTCCTGATCCATATAGAGTTACTCGCCATGATATGATCCAACAAACTGAGACGAGTCAAAGGAGTAAAAAAAGTGGCGGGAAACAAACCAATGAATCAAACAAATCTGGGTATAAATATTGGGAGACCCATCCCAAAACTAAAAATATTCCAGTACCTAAGCAGAGGAATTTAGATTACTAGAGCACTCAGTCTTCAATTTCATTCTTGAAATGTCTTCAAAATCCGCCCCCTACCTGGATTGACAGAAAATTGAAGGATTAGAAAGTAATCATCTTCCTTATAAACAAAGGATTATATCCGAAGACAGCACTAAGGTGATGAAGAAGCGCGTGCTGTCCCTCGTTTCTCCACATTTGAGTGATCTTCGCATCAACCTCAAGATATTTCTCCAATAGAAGTTTGATATCATCATTCTCATCTGTTGGCTCCTGCATCGATCCATTTATAAGTCCGAGCCATAACGAACTGACACCCATTATGTAGGAAGGCCAGTTTTTCTGAATGTCCGCTGGCCAGTTGGAATCGCTGGTATCTTCAATATTTGGGAATCTAGGATTTTGGGGATCGCCTGTAGTTACCTTTTCTACGAGGTTCGCTTTTAGAGCGCTCTGCAATATCGAACTCTGTTGGATTTCCCAATAAATCTTAGCAGCAGCTTCAGGTTTGCCAAAGAATATGAAGGAAAACTGGTGGCCCGCATTGTCACGAGCTGCTCTTCTATGGAAGCGCCAATAAGAGATATTTTCGTAATTATTTTGAAGAACTGGAGAAATGACCGAATGAGCTAGAAGTAAATCCATACCCCAGTTTAAGCTGCTATTTTCTGGCCAAACGATTTTGAATTGGCATCTCCACCAGTAGTTCTGGTTTGTATCTTTATAGGCAGGTGGAAGATTCGCTTGGGGAATATTCTGAGTTTGTAATTCTCTGGTACTGCAGCCAAACAACATGGCGAGGATCAAGGCCACGGGCAGAATTATTTTGTAGCTGAGAGGAAGTTGCATTTAATTATGAGGGGTGATGTTGTTCATTTCGAACCATGTATTTTACTCTCCTATACTTTGTAAAAACTGATTACTGTCTAGTCAATCAAATCATGGCTTTCAAACAGATAGAATCTTGTCGCAGGAGACTGGACCAAAGGATCTTATCGATGAAAATACTTGATGAAAAAGTGCCCATCAAAGAAAATCTAACGTTTTCCCTGAAACGATATTGGTATCTATGGTTGATTCTATTGGTGACGATACTCTTCGATTACTTATCAACTGCTGAATTTGTGTCGAAATATGGTATCAAAGCTGAAGCGAATCTGATAACCCGATTTATGATGCATACATTTGGTCATGATACCGGCAACATGATGGGAAAGTTGTTGCAAATTTTGTCAGTGATTTGCATGGCTTGTTTAAGTCGACGAATTGGCAATTTTTTCCTGCTATTCGTGATCATAATCAACAGCTGGGCTACCATCGTGAATTCTATCAGTTAATGATTTCTGGTGTGTATAAATATCATTATCTCAAGCAGAGAGGGGAAAAATGAAAAATCTGATCTTCATAGCTATCCTGGCGGTAGCCGGTTATTTCGCTTATCAATACTATGTTGATTCATCCGAGCAGGTATCTTCGGAAACCTCAAATAATGCTGGACAAATCTCATCTGGGTACTTGCCGTCTATTCCCGAAGAATGTGAAGCAAAGGCAGGAAACATGGGGGATGCTATCTATGGATATGATATCGGACGGGTTTCGGTTGCTCAGCTTAATCACGCCACCCGGAGTTTTCAGTCTTGTCTGAGAGAAGCAGGCTTCTCTGACTCCGAGATCAATGGAACGTATGATATGATAAAAGAGGACGTGATGAAACTAAATCCGGGCAGTGGTAAGGGCTATTAGTACTAATCCTACCCAATATCCTCTCGCTTTGAGATTTGGTTATTTAGCATACTGAAGAAGCTGCAATCTAATGCTGTCGTTCATCTGCTGATATTGCGGCATTGACAAGGCTGTTAAGAAAAATAAGAGCTTGGTCTCTCCTGGTACCCCAAGAAGTGTGAAAATGGGGCACATGAAAATAATGTTTTTCTACTTAATTGGTGGAGGCGGCGGGAGTCGAACCCTTGACCCCACCTATAGAATATGGGTTACAGTGGAGGGTGACATACGTAAAACCAGCAGATATACTTCAATTCTCATAATGGAAGGGCAGTTCGACTACGGTGGGTTGGCCGCCCGTTTTTATTATAGGCTATTTCGCTCCATCGTGTTAGGTATTAGGCGTAGATACGAACTGAGTGCTTTCCAAACCTGGAGGACTGAG
>CAJQNS010000184.1 GCA_905479735.1 uncultured Desulfofustis sp. | reverse complement strand
ATTTTCATATAAGCAGAAGCCTTCCCATAGTATTTCTGAGCTATGGCGGATAAAGTATCGCCGGCCACGATCTCGTAATATTCGGCCTTGACGGTCGCGGGGGGAGCGGTGACGCCTTCCGCCTTCACCTCACTGATGCCTTTTACGTTTCCGGCCATTAAAACAGCTTTTTCCAGAGCTTCGGCACTGGAGGCACTACCGGTGAGTGAGACGACTCCTTCATTGACAGCAACCTCGAGATTGTCCACTCCCGGGTTGTCCGCTTCGATATGTTCTTTGATTTTTTCCGGTGCCTCGTCATCCCTATTGAACAGTTTGTTGCCAATATCCTTGGCAAAGCTGAAAAGACCCATGATGTACTCCTCTGAGTTGTTTGAATTACCCACGTTGTAAATGAATGGTATTACCAGAAAAAACTGAAGACGAGAGCAGCTAACCTCCATGCCCTACGAAAGATATGCAGTTGGCTACTGGTGCGCGAATCTGCTCGATCCTCTATGGTACGAGTTGTTTCAGATTCTCTGGAAGTAGATATACCATTATTAGCTGGTGGAGAAGTTAGGTAAGGGTTATCAATCAGTTATAACCTACAGTTTGTTAGACAGACTCCGTTTTTGATTGTCTTGTGATTACCAATCTAACGGGGACCCCTCAACGATAAATACAAAAATTACCTTATCAAGCATCCGCACAAACTATTTCAGGATTTTTTGGATTTGCTGCCTGCAAACTGACTATTTGTCAGGCAGTAGAAGGAGGCTATGCCAAGACCTCAGACATATCAGACATAATGTCTGACAGATAACGGATCATCCCCACTCCTGTTAAGATAGATTGTAACCGCACGTTACAATGATTCTCTAACAAGGAGGGAAGCCATGGGCAATAATCCGAGCCCAAATTATAGGTATGTGGATTGATTCCTAAAGCTAGTGGTGCTTCACATGCCCTAAGAATTCCTTGAGTCTATCTGATCCTGGATTTTTCATCACTTCACCAGGTTTTCCTTCCTCGACAATTAGCCCCTCATCCATAAAGATCAGACGGTCACCGACTTGAGACGCAAATCCCATTTCATGGGTAACAACAACCATGGTCATGCCGCTGTCTTTAGCAATGTTTTGCATGACATCGAGTACTTCGCCAATCATCTCAGGATCCAAAGCCGAAGTCGGTTCATCAAACAGTAGAACTTTGGGACTAACTGCCAATGCTCTGGCAATAGCAACACGTTGTTGCTGTCCACCAGAAAGTTGATCCGGACGCTTGTTTTCGAACGCAGCCAAGCCAACTTTTTCAAGTAGATCCCGGGCAATATCTGTTGCTTTGGACTTACTCATTTTCCGTGCCTTAGAGGGACCGAAAGCGACATTATCAAGGGCGGTTAAGTGGGGAAAAAGGTTGAATTGTTGAAATACCATCCCAACCTCCAGCCGGATTTGACGTATCTTTCTCTTCTCAGCAGGAATTCTGATGCCATCAACGATCAATTCACCACTTGATATTAGCTCCAGACAGTTGATACAGCGGATCAAAGTGGATTTTCCGGAGCCAGAAGGACCAATGACCACAACTACCTCGCCCTCCTGAACAGAAAGGTCGATATTGTGTAAAACTTCTATATCACCAAAGGATTTACAAACATTTTTTAATTCAATAATGCTTGACATCTTTTTCTCGTCTTTTTAGGTGCAGCTGGGTTCAGAATATCTCCATCTTTCTCTCGATGTGGCGCAGCGTCATGGCTAACACTGTTGTCATGATCAGGTACATAACAGCCACCGTGAGCCAAATCTCAAGTGCTCTAAAATTGCTGGCCATTATTTCCTGACCCTGTCTCGTTAATTCACCAACCCCGATGACAATAAAAAGAGATGTGTCCTTGAGGCTTATGATGAACTGATTTCCGAGAGGTGGAATCATCCTTCGAAAGGCTATTGGACCGATAACATGCACGATAAGTTGAAAACGACTGATACCGAGGGACATTCCGGCTTCAAGGAGACCCTTATCCACAGAGATGACCGCCCCCCTCACAATTTCCGCAATATAGGCTCCGGCATTGAAGATAATGGTAATAACCGCGGCAGTTAAAGCTTCGATACGAAAACGTTCAATATCAAAAACAGCTTTTACCAGCATGGGAAAGGCAAAATAGAGAAACATTGCCTGAACTATAATCGGTGTCCCACGGATGGTCTCGACATAGCCGCTGGATATATAACGAATCAAAACAGTAAGCGGCTTGTAGATTCCGTGTGGTTTTTCCCCCAGAGCTTCTGTTCCAGCGATACGACCCAAACCGGCTAAAATACCGCAGGCCATGCCGCCAACTATTCCAAGAATAGTTATGATCCAAGTTAATTTAGCTCCTGCTAGAAGTGCAGGCAAAGATTCGGTAATAACTGAAAACTCAAAACCCATAAATGGACCCTTCTGCAGAAGTTGCTAAATGGGGGAGTGTTCTAAAAAACAAGAGACCCCTTCTATGCAGGTTTTTGCAGAAGGGGTCTTGGTCTATATCTTTTTCTGTGACGAAAAAATGGTTTCAATACAAGTCCTTTTGCATTTTCCTCTGGACTATTCCGGATCAGCACTAAACCATTTTCTATACAAATCAGCGTAGGCACCGTCTTCCATCATCTGCAGTAAGGCAATGTTTACCTTGTCGCGTAACTCACTTCCCTGTGGGAAAGCAATACCATACTGAGCTGCTTTGACATCAGGCCCAACGGCTTTAACTTTTCCCTCACCAGCAGTTTTGATGTAATAGAGGACATTCGGAGTATCGTGCATTGCTGCATCAGCGCCGCCAGTTGCAACTTCCAAATAGGCTTGGTCTATATTAGGGAACTTAACGAGTTTCTTCGCACCGAGGGTTTCAACATACTCAACTGTTGCTGTTCCGAGTTTAACAGCAACAACTTTTCCTTTCAGATCTTCAGGGCCTTTGATATCCTCGTTGTCTGCAGGAACCATAACTTTCAGTCCAGCTCTGAAATAAGGATGAGAAAAGTCAATTTTCTCTTCTCGGGCAGATTTGATAAAGATTGCCGCCAGGGCAACATCAAGGTTACCGGTCGTCAAGCCTGGAATCAGGCCATTAAAATCCATCGGCTTCAACTCATATTCAACGCCAATCCGTTTTGCTATCTCTGCCCACAGATCGATATCAAAGCCTGTGTATTTGCCATCTTTTCCTTTGTACTCAAAAGGAACGAAAGCTGTGTCTGTGCCAACAAACAATTTTTCAGCAAAAGCTGTCCCCGACATGGAAATCATTAAACCCATTAGAATCGACAATAATACTCTTTTCATAAGATTATCCTCTGTGTGTAGTTATATCCCCTGGCAATTTTTAAAGGGACGGTGAGTATCTATGCTGTGGGAATTTGGTTCTCCAACTCCCTATGGTGCCCTATCTGAAAATCATAGGGTACTTTGCAAAATTAGGATTTTGGTTCAAAACTAGGCGCATGTGAAAATTTTACCGCAGGCATATAGTTGATATTCCGAGGATAATTTTTTTTACACGCAACGCAGCAATTGGGCAGAAAGACAATTTTTCAAGGTAGCCCATACTTTCAAGGGAACATGCAATTTTTACAAAGTCAAGTTCCCCAGACCTTACAGCATGTATCGATGAATTCTTTCCGCTTATAATTAAAAACCTCAGGGGGCGGAGAGCCAGAAGGCAGCCTTCTTCATAAATTTCTGCACGCCTGTTTCATCAAGCTCATCGCAAAAGTTTTCATAAAACAGTTTACTAAATCCTGGGGGATCGCTTCTGTGGGCGAGAATGGTGCTTGTTTTAGCATAGGCACTCTCCAGTGTCATGTCCAGTGACGACAGGATTCCCATTTGTAGGGCTTTAACACCTAATTCATATTTCGACAAATCTGTACTGCCGTATGGAGAGTGTGTTTTAGCAATAATGATTCCTTCGTTGTCGTTGGCCCAGCACGAGAGAATTTCGATCAATTCTTTACGATGCCCACTCATACCGTATATGAGTATGATCAGTGCTCTAAAGTCTGAATTGTCGAGATAGTTTCTCAGCAAAACCGGGTTAGTGGTGTGAGTTAAACAATAGATATCCAGCGCTTCAGAAGCCTTTGTACTGAATATTTCAGTTTGTCCTTTGTTTACGGAGTAGTCGTTCCTTTGGAAGTTGGAGATCGGAATCTCGGCCATGATATTTGAGGAAAAGGCATCTAAACTGTCAACACCGATATCTATTTTTGTAGCTCTTACTGCTTTGATAATTTTTCTATTGAAGGCAACCCATACGCCGCAATTGGACGTCGATGCGGCAAGCAGCGCTGTCTCCAGATTTCCAGTCACATCATTTTTTTCGTCCTCAAGTGTCTTTTGGGCACCTGTGACAATGACCGGTTTCTGGATCCCCCGCAGCATAAATGAGAGCATACTGGCTGTATAAGCGAGTGTGTCTGTGCCGTGGGTAATTATAAAAGCATCATGGCTATCGTAGTTGTTCAAAATCGTTTGAGCAATCTTCTGAATATGCTGAATCTGCATGCTGGCACTGTCAATTCCGAATTCACCGAAGGGTGATTGTGCAGTGGCGATATATCGTTCTCCAGAAAGTCCCCGATCTATTTTACCGAGCAAATCTGCAAAGGAGAGTTTTGGTCTGAAACCGGTTTTGGACTCAGCGGATGCAATTGTACCACCGATGTGAATGGGAAGAATGCAATTTTTCTTCATTATTTTAGTCACCTGCGATTACAAAACAGAAATGTCCTGTCAAAAAAAATAAAATATAGAGCCTTTTGCAAAACTAAGATTTTCGTTCAAAATCAAGGCATGCGAGAAATTTTACCACAGGCATATGATTGATATTCCGAGGATAAAATTTCGAGCATAACGCAGAGTTTGGGCGAAAAGATCGTTTTGCAAATGGCTC
>CAJQNS010000183.1 GCA_905479735.1 uncultured Desulfofustis sp. | reverse complement strand
GCTTTCCATATGACAGCTGCGCTCAGGGCCAGAAAACAGACGACACCCCAGGTTATAATAAAAACCAGAGAGTGGGCGACCGGCTTACCGGCGAGCAGTAGACGCGTCCCCTTTATTAAAGGGAATGGCAGTGCCATTGCCGCGGTCAACGGAATAATCTGAGAGAAAATAGTATCCGGCATGGTCTGCTCCAGCCCTTGACGTTAAGGTTATGTACTCAAATACTGTTTAGAGGCAACAACAATCCTAAAATCAGAGGTTCTTCGGATCACAAGACCGGACCGAACATTGCGATGGTGTTGTTCCAGAGCCTGTGCTGCCAACTCCAGTCTTCAACCATCTCAAGAGTAAGCTTTCTGGATTGCTCGAGATACTGTTCCTGTCTCTCGCGCATATCTACAGTCATTAAGTGATCGTAAAGCAGAATGTTGTTTTCATCGGCAGGAGACTGATCACAAAACTCACTTTACCGACCTAAAATCAGTTTTTATATTTATAACATTAGTATCAATTCGTAACCTCCCCCACTTTGGGGGAGATTCTTGTTTTAATCTCTAAATATGAATCCGCTTAGTAACTTCAGATATTTTCTGATCGATTTGTGTCAATCGACTATGTAACAGCAATTTTGGTACTTCGTCCATGAATATGAGCAAAAATTGGTGATGGAAATCTATGGTTAATGATCGATTTTAGAATTTTAGATTAGTTCCTGATTATATGAGAATTTGGGCAGATGCGCCTAACGAAAAGTTCCCACTGGCAGGGTTACGTTCTAAGAAATATTGGAGCGTGAGGGTAATCAGAAAGAACTCTAATCCTACCCACCGATTTTAGTGAAATGTACCGTTCTCATTTATCAAGCTGAGGATTAACCGGAAGATTCCTTGTGAAATCCTCTTTATTAAGAAAAATAGTAACGGATTTAGACACCACTGTAATTCTGTTCGATGATTAGGGCGGCTCTGATCAGCCAGGTAACGACGGTGATGCCGAGCGCGAAAATTCCTAAGGTTACGCTAAACTCCACCCACGTTGGCAGGTAGTCAACCACCTCTCCGAGGGGGCTGGGGATGAGGCCGGGCACGATAAGGCCAATTCCCTTTTCCATCCAGATGGCAACGAACAGAAATAGGCAGGCGGGCAATAGGACTTTGGGGTTGTTTTTACCTGGGTTGAAGGCCAGCACCAGGGTGGCCAGCAGATTGACGCAGACTGAGGTCCATATCCATGGAACCAGTGAGTTATGACCGTCCATGCCAAACCACAAGTAGACCGCAGAGATTGAGTGGTGGGTGGGAAAGTAGAACTCCTTGAAAACCTCCGAGAACAGCATAATCAGATTGATGATCGCCGAGATGACAATAATCAGCCTGAGCTTGTTAAAGACGCTCCTGTCGATTTTATAGGTGGTCGAGGTATGGATTATGGCCAGGATAAGCGTTATCAGAGCCGGCCCTGCGGCAAAGGCTGAGGCCAGGAAGCGCGGGCCCATCAGCGGGTTATTCCAGAATGGCCGAGCCGGCAGACCCTGGTACAAGAAGGCCGTCACCATGTGAATCGAAAACGCCCAGAAAATGGAGAGGAACACAAAGGGCCGGTATTTTCTTTCATCAGCAGGTCTCCCCTTGTAATGGCTGTAGAGAATATAGGCTGGAATCAGACCGTTGAGCAGCAAATAGCCGTTCAGCACCAGAACATCCCAGGCCAGGATCGAGGACGGAAAATTGAAGATACCGATAACCGGTATCAGGTGCCAGGCCTGCAGTGGGCCACCGAGATCAACAAGAATAAAAGTCAGGCACATGACCAGCGCGCCAACCGCGACTCCCTCACCGATGATGACCACCCGGTGAAAATCGGGATCGTGGAAAACGTAGGCGGGCAGAATTAACATTACTGCGGCCGCCGCTACACCGACCAAGAAGGTGAAGTTAGAGATGTAGAACCCCCAACTGACGATATCGTTCATTCCGGTCACGGACAGTCCGTAGCGGGCCTGATACGAATAGGCGTATACACCAAACCCCATGAAACCGACGAGGACGAGCCGGAAGAGCTGAACACCCAGGCTGCCGCGAAGGTTCCAGCGAATGACATCGGTCAGGAAGGTTCTCAGATTTCTCTCGTGAAGGGCGCGCATGAATATCACCTGTCAATCAATGAAGTACCAGAATTTGGGGTCAGTCCCGAGTTCCTCCTTCATCCTGAAGACTTTCTTGTGTTTCAGGACGTACCTAATCTCGCTTTCGGGATCGAGCAGATTGCCAAACACCCTTGCCCCAGTGGGGCAGGCCTCCACACAGGCGGGTAGTCTGCCTTTGCGGGTACGCTGAATGCAGAAGGTACATTTTTCCATTTTTCCCATGGGCCGTATCCGATTGCCGAGGTAGTGCTGTCTTCGGGTGACCTCCTCTTTCGGGATCTCTGGCTTGCCCCAGTTAAAGCGGCGGCCATAGTAAGGACAGGCTGCCTGGCAATAGCGGCAGCCGATACACCAATCATAATCAACCACGACGATGCCGTCGGGTTCTTTCCAGGTCGCCTTGGTAGGACAGGCCTTGGTGCAGGGTGCTTTCTCACAGTGGAAACACTGGGTGCCCATGTAGAACTTGTTATCCACCGGCACCTCGTGATAGTACTGCCCGTCGCCGGTGCTGGGGTCCAATTGCCCCGGTTCCATCTCGAATATTCGGATATACTGGGTATTGGTTTTACGATCCAGATTGTTTTCCTTGACACAGGCAGTAACGCACTCCATGAATCCTTCGCAGCGGGTAATATTGAAAGCGTAGCCGTATAGCACGCCGTCCAACGGCGGATAGCTGCCCATCTGCACGTCCAGGTTGGCATTGAGCTTGGAAAGTCTCTCGAGCCTGGCAACGGTTGCGTCTTTTTCTTCCTGGGTCATAAGCCGGTAGTTCTTTTTGAAGAATTCCTGCCAACGCAGCTTCAACTCCTCTGTACTGGCGGCGTCTGCTGCTGGAATACAGCCGGTAGTGAGAGCCGCGCTTCCAGCGGCAGCGGCAATCGAGAGCCCTTTGAGAAAATTTCTGCGCGTGCTCTTTTTCTCCAGCAAAGAGGCAGCTCGGATTTCCTTGTTCTTAATTTTTTTTGAACTCATGGTTCCCTCAATCAGTCCAGTTCTACCGAATAGGTTGCCGGAAATCGCTTTTCAAACCTTGGTGAATGCGGATTGTGACAGGTGGTGCAGTTGTATACAGTGCGTTCGCCTGCCCAGTTGACCACTCGTTTTCCATGAGCGCCGCCCAGCCAGTCACGCTTCTGACGAAAATGGCATTGTCCGCAGAGCTGATAACTGTGGTCGAAGTCGATTTTCCTACCTTTTTTGTCTTCCAGGTAATCCCTGTCCTGCGGGTGGTGGCAGTCGATGCAGCTCAGCCCCTGATCTTCGCTGCCATGCTCGAGGATGATATCACCATGAGTCAGCAGGGCTCCCTGCTGGGCGGTCACCGGTTTGTCCGTATGGCAGCTGCTGCATTTGTAGCGTTCAATCTTGGCTTTTCTGGCTAGGACCCGAAACGAACCACCCTGATATTCCTCTTTGGCCAGAACTGCCTCGTCAACCACCTGCTCGACCAGCGGGACGGAGCGGTTGTCGAATCTATCTTCGGCATTCTTGATCTCATCGACAATCGATTTTTCGCTTGCTGCCCCGAGGCTGTGACTCAAACCAACAAAGAACAGCAGAAAAAGGCAGCTATAGTTTAGTTTTGTCATGATCAACCCGGGGCTTATTTTCTTTCGAACTCACTCAACGGAGCCGATTGCACAACCGTTGCATGACACTGACGGCAGTCGCCTCTGGAGGCATGGGAAACCCTGATTTCGACCACGGCACCCGGTCCGGTGTGACAGGCAACACAATTCTCCCGTAGCTGCAGGCTGTGGGGCACCGGCGGTGGGGAACTGCTGAGAAACGATTGCCCCAGCCGGGGAGGTTGGATTGATTTCCACTGCGTTTCAACAAACAATGCCTCGGTTTCTATAGGCGCATGACACTGGTAACAAAGCGTGTTCTCGGGGTGGGGTGTAACCGGGGCGTAGGCAGCGAATTCGGTGCTGTACCCTCCTTTAACGTGGCAGGACAGGCAGTCCGTTTCGGTGCCGCTGAAGCTCAGATCGACCTCGTGGGGTATCTGCGGCGGAGATCCGGGGTATTGCCGTAAGCTGTAGAAACGAGCAAGTGTACGGCCGCCGGAGTCCGCTTCAAGGTTTGCGGGAGGCGTGGTCTGCTGGGCGGCGAAAATCTTCCCACCCTGGTTGTCGAAATTATCAGGAACTAAGGACTCTCCACGCACGTTTTTCGAGATGAGCAGTAGAACAGCGCAGCCAAGCAGGGCAGCGCAGACTGCACTCAAGCTTTTGCGTTGTTGGCAGTTCATTATGCTTTCTCCAGTCTGACCGCACATTTTTTGTAGTCCGGCTGCTTGGAAATAGGGCAGAATGCGTCCAGGGTAACCTCGTTGATCAAGTAGCTTTCATCAAAGAAGGGCACGAAGACCATTCCCCGCACCGGGACTCCCCTGCCGTTGATCTGGGCAGGCATGGTGATCTCACCGCGCCGGGAGATGATTTTTACCCGTTCGCCGTTGACGACGCCCAATTCGGCCGCATCTTCGGGGTGAAGTTCCACATAGGAAGATGGCACAGCATTATGCAGGACCGGTACCCTGCGGGTCATGGAGCCGGTATGCCAGTGTTCTAGAACCCTGCCGGTGTTGAGCCAGAAATTATATTCGCTGTCCGGCGATTCGGCAGCAGGTTCATAGGGTCGCGCCCAGATCCAGGCCCGGTTATCCTTCTTACCGTAGAAATCATACTCCTTACCGTTGGTGCAGGCCGGGTCATATTTGGGATTGAAACGCCAGCGGGTCTCCTCGCCGTTGACAAAAGGCCACTGGACGCCGGAACGCTGGGTAAGCACCGAGTAGGGTGCCATTTCATGTTTGGGACCGGCATGGAAACGGCGGTATTCTTCCCAGATTTTCTCGATATAGTCACTCTCATCCCAGGGGAACTGTTTTTCAAAACCGAGCCGTCGTGCTACTTCGATGATTTGCCAGGTATCGGACATGGCCTCCCCCGGGGGATCGACGATCTGGGCGAAATGTTGAGTACGGCGCTCGGAGTTGCCATACATTCCCTCCTGTTCGATCCACATGGCTGCCGGCAGGATGACATCGGCAACGTCGGTGGTTGGGGTTGGATAGACATCGGAAACCACAACAAAACGATCATCTTTGAGGGCACCGTCCCTGTATCTTATGAGGTTGGGCATGGTGACCATCGGGTTGGTCACCTGGATCCAGATGAATTTGATATCACCCCGGTCCAGCGCCCTGAACATCTCAACCGTGTGATAGGATGGTTTCGGGTCGATGTTCTCCACTGGTACATCCCAGATGTCGGCGGCCATCTCCCGGTCCTGCTCGTTCATCACCACCCCGTGCGGCAGCTTGTGGGTCAGCGTACCCACCTCGCGAACGGTTCCGCAGGCACTTGGCTGTCCGGTCAGCGAGAAAGGGCTGTTTCCCGGGGTGGAAATCTTGCCGACCAGGAGATGGATGTTGTAGACCAGGTTGTTAATCCAGGTTCCCCTGGTGTGCTGGTTCATCCCCATGCACCAGAAAGAGGTCACCTTAACGGACGGATCACCATAGAGGCTGGCCAGGTACTTGATATCTTTGGCCGGCACACCGGAAAGTTTCTCGACCTTCTCGGGGGTATAATCTTCAAGAAAGACCTTGAAATCATCGAAACTCATCGGTTCCGCCTTGTCATTGAAGACGAAGTGGTCTTCGGTGCCGTAGCCTATATTGGTCTTTCCCTTGTGAAAGGAGACATGCTCGTTGACGAAATTAGAGTTTACCCAGTCATTTCTGATGATCTCGTAGCAGATGGCATTGGCCACGGCGAGATCGGTTTGGGGTTTGAAAATTATTGTTTTGTCGGCCGCCTGGCTGGTGCGGGTGTAGCGGGTGGCAAAATCGATGATCTTGACGTCAACCTTTCGCTTCCTCTGGGCCAGCATACGCGAGAAGAGCACCGGGTGCATCTCGGCCATGTTGTTTCCCCAGGTAACGAAGACGTTGGCATGATCGATGTCCTCATAGCAGCCCATCGGTTCGTCAAGCCCAAAGGATGTCATGAAACCGGTTACCGCACTGGCCATGCAGAGACGGGCATTGGCTTCGACGTTGTTGGTGCCCAGGCAGCCTTTGAAAAGTTTAGAGGCAACGTAGCCGTCGGGGATGGTCCATTGTCCCGATCCGTACATGGCAACAGAATCTTTGCCGTGTTTGTCCTTGGTTTCCTGCAGTTTCTGGGCGATCAGATCAAGTGCCTCCTGGATGGGAACCTCAACCAGTGATCCATTTTTTCTAACCATCGCTTTGGTTAGACGGTCCTTGCCGTAGAGCGCCTGCACCGAGTGATAACCCTTCATGCAGCAGAGCCCTTTGTTGACACTGCAATTCGGGTCACCCTTAACCGCCACGGCTCTGCCGTCGCTAACCCCGACCAATACCCCGCAGCCGGTGCCACAGAAGCGGCAGGGAGATTTCTGCCAGGAAATCATGCCGCTGTTCTGAGCCAGACTGCTCCAACCACCGAAACTGATTCCCGGAAAAAGGGCTCCAGCGGTTGCAAAGGCACTGCTGATAGCGGCCTGCTTAATGAATTGTCTTCTGTCGAGTCTCATAATTTGTGCTCCCCTGGTCAGTCTTGTTCATCGTAGCCGAAGGCTAGACTCAAGGATTGAAGTGAAGTGAGGTTTTTGAGCTTAAGCTGCAGTGAACGCTCTATATCTTCGTCCGGCGTGTCCGTCACAAGAACGACGATTTCTTTGTTTTCTGCCGGTATGATCTGGCAGTATTCGAGATTGGAGAGTTCGGTGCATAAATTTTCCCGGGCACCTTCTCTGGGCATGGCGAGGTAGCTGAAAATAGGCATGGTCTCTTTTTTGTTGTTTTTTGAGGAGTACCACTCTGTATATACTCCAGAATACCACATACATCATTTTTTCTTTTGACTTAGATCAAATAAAGAGAAGAATCATTCTCTGCCTTTTGTCATGTCGAAAAACATCCTTCTCAAAGGTGATTCGGATCGATCATAAAAACCCGAAAACCTTATACACTCCCCGTAGCAATGCGCTTCCGGTCGTAATCCAGCCCGTACTGGGCAAAACGCTCAGGAGTACCTATTGTTTCTCAGGAACCATTAACACGAATTCATAAATAGTTGAGTTAGTAATGAACCAGCAGCAACAATTACGAGAAGCAAAGATCCTGTTCGCGTCCGGTCAGCTCGAAAAGAGCATCGACTCCTTCGACCGGGCAGAAGAGCAGGGCAGTGATATCATCGACACCTGTTTGAGCCGTGGTGCCGCTTTCGTGGCGCTACGCAGGTTTGAGGAAGCGGAGCGTGATTTCTCCAGCGTATTGGAGACGGACAGCGACAATGAGCGGGCCTATTACTTCAGGGGGGTCGCCCGGGCCGCGCTGGGCCAGTACCAGGCGGCGATACTCGATCTCACCCAGTCGCTTTGCCGTAACAGCGATCGTGGTGTCGCCCGACTGCTCCGCGGGCTGGCCTACTCCGAGCTCGGCCAGAGCGGTGATGCGGAAACTGACTTCAAAACCGTTGCAGATTTCTCAGAATACGAGATGGAGAGCTTCAAGAATGTGTTCGGCGTCATCGACTCACCGTTCAAGAACACCAAGGCGATGCTGTCGGAGGATAAGGCTCCGTGGAAAAACGTACTATCCGATCGTTCGGCCCAAATGCTCCGCAACCTGCTCGACAACTGATAGCCGGCCGCAGGCCGGGGGAAAACAAGGAAAACACATGTTTCGCTGCCAGCCACCGAGCCGTGGTGTTAATTGTGGGATTTTTAGCTTTCGCCTTCCGGCGGTGTTTTTTTTGTTGGCGCTTGCATGCATCGCCCTACTCAACCCAGGAAAAGCCTATCCAATGACTCCTGAAAACCTAATGGTAATAGATTTCAGCCAGCCAGAGGCTCGTGCATCGTGGCAGATCATCAACGACGGGGTCATGGGTGGGATTTCCCGCAGTGAGATGGCCTTCACCGAAAATGGCAGTGGCATTTTTCAAGGGGTTCTGTCGCTTGAAAACAATGGCGGTTTTGCCTCGGCGCGGCAGAGTGGCAGATCAATCGATCTGTCAAAATACCACGGATTACAGCTGCAGGTTACCGGCGATGGCCGCTCTTACCAGCTGCGGCTGAAAACGGACAACCGCTTCGACGGAGTCACCTACCGCTATCGCTTTACCACGGAACAGGGGAAACAGATCACCGTCTCAGCCCCGTTTGCCGATTTCGAACCGGTCTTCCGGGGGAGGATCGTTCCCGATGCCCTGCCGCTTGATCCAGCGAAGATCGTGCAGATCGGTTTCCTTATCGCCGACGGACAGGCCGGTCCGTTCAGGCTTGAAATTGAATGGCTACAAACGTTTTAGCAGCACCATTAGGTAACAAAGATAGGGTTTCGTTTCACAACATCCAGGTGACAGGAGTTGATTAGTGGCACGCACGTCTAAAGAGATAGCAACACGATGGCGGATTGAGCCGGACCACCAAGTACTGGAAACGCCAATCGGCACGATCAGGAAAGGTCCATTGCAGTCTCGGACATCTTTGAAACGTAAAGATTTTTACTTCTTTGATTTCCCCGACTGGGTGAACATCATCGCCCGGACACCCGACAACGAGATCCTGTTGATTAGCCAGTTTCGTTATGGCACCAAACGGATGGAATTGGAGATCCCCGGAGGTATGGTTGACCCGGGCGAAGATCCGGTTGCGGCCGGGTGCCGCGAGCTGCTCGAGGAGACTGGATTCATGGGAAAGGATGCCAAAATCATTGGCAAAGTCTGCCCGAACCCGGCGATACAGGGCAACTATTGTTATACAATTCTGGTCGAAAATGCAGTATGGACTGCGGAACCCCACCCAGACGACATGGAAGAGATCGACTGGCTCCGCGTCCCGGAGCAGGACATTGACCGCTATATCAAGGACGGAAAAATCGAACACGGACTGGTGCTCAACGCATTTTCCCACTTATACCGCTATAAAAACGAGTAGGCAACTCAATGCCGGTCACATCACTTGCTAGGTGGTAATCATAACTTTGCTCATAACCGGTTTGGAAAGTGCTTCGCCAAACTCGGTTGATTAGTGGGTTATGTTTTCTGGCCGATAATGTATACGGCCTTTGTTTTGTTACCAAGTACCTTCGATGTTTCGATGGTAAAACCAGCATGTGTCATCATTGATCCTAGGTCATCAGGTGAGAAGGAATGGGTGTGGGCAGGAGGCTTTCCCCAAGACTTGACGAACCGGAGTCCCATCTTGATCTTCTCCCAGAGTATCATGTCTTTGTCTGTAAAGGTAACAATCACTAGAGTGCCACCTTTTCTGAGGATTCTGTAACACTCTTCAAGTAATGTGCTGGGACCTTCCACGACGTGAATCAGATTGGCCATAAAGACGCTATCTATAGCTTCGGATGGGAAAGATGTTGCCATGCAGTTTTCTTTTTGAATTGTCACCTTCGGGTGATCGTCAATGCGCTTCCTGGCCACCGCGAGGAGACTATCCGAAAGGTCGGTGGCAAACATACTCTCCGTTTTCGAAACGATCGCTTCTGTATAAATACCTGTGCCGCAGCCGAATTCCACGAGTTCACCCAGCTCAGGCAAGCGATTGAGCTCTTGTATTATCTCGTCAAGGAGCTCTTTCCCAACGACGTACTCCATTTTCTTATCATAGGTGTCAGGAAATCTGCTCCAATATTTCTCTGTTATATTGTTGCGCATATTGTCGCCTCACATCGCTTTGATTAACCAACAACCTCTGCTTTTATTGCGACAGCTATTTTCAGAAGATAAACAGGAACCAAATCAAGCAGGGATACTTGCAAGATTATTAGACCCTCAATGTGGAAATGTTAACGCATAGACACCCGATTTAGGAGTACAGCGAGTAAATTTGGGTGAATCTTTTTGTTAGCCGCCTACATTGCATCATCAAATTCATCTCTATATCTCGCCATGCCACCAGTCTTGGGCAAAACTCCGCGATCAAACACCACAATCATGAACGCATCATCCGGCACACCTTCCCATTGACTGCGAAGTTGATATTTTGAGGCAAGCTCGAAACCAAAACGTGGGTAATACTCGGGGTGCCCTAAAACAATAAGGAATGGGCAACCAGCATTGCGCAAAAACTCGAGCCCGTATCGGACAAGTCGAGATCCAATCCCTTTTCTCTGCTGCGATGGCAATACCGACATTGGTGCCAACCCCATCCCAACTGCGGAGCAATCTTCCACGGTAGCCGGAGTGAACAATATATGGCCGATAACAGAATCCGCTTCAACGGCGACAAACGATACATACTCCTTACAAGAAGCACGGAGCTTATCAACTAGAACTGCTTCTGGACCGTTATCGAATGCGATTAAATTTAGATGGTGAACTGCATCACGGTCTTTTGATTCTTCTCTACGAATTTCTATCATAAACATGTACTCCAAAGTAATGCGGCTAACCGATCAATATACGCTTTGCGCGTTTCAGACATCCGCCCCGCATATTTGATCGACACCCTCAGGCTTCAAGATCACGAACGAATTGTAAAACGCAATATCGGGCTGCAAGCTCACTTTGTGGCTACAGCATAGAATTCCACACCGTGCTTAACGGTCGTCCCCGCCACCGCAGGAGCATTTATCCAACCTGTTTTTTCCAGGAACGGTCCAAGTTCTTCGGGTCTTATGCTCCAGATCCAAGGCTCTCCTGCGATTTTTTGAAGCCACAGCATCAACCCCGTCCATCGACCGGCATCAGGTTGACCATCTTCACCACTAGGGATATAGGAAAAAGCAATTCGGCTACCGTCACCAGCGATATCAGACAATTGACGAAATAAGTCCTCGACCGCTTCGGGAGGCAGGTACATCACTAGACCCTCGGCTACGATAACGGTTCTTGCACTATGTTCCCAAATCTTGTTTGTCTTTAGAACATCTTCCAGTTTACGCTCGCCGAGATCTTCCGAGACCAGGAAAAGGTTGACCCTCTGCCCCATCGCCCCTATTCCTCTCGCCTTTAAGCGGGCCGTTGCCGGGTGATCAATTTCGAAAAAGTTTACGCCAGGGAACTCCGGCGCCAAACGCCACCCCATCGTATCGTAGCCAGCCCCGAGAACAAGGATCTGGGAAACGCCTTCGCCAATTCCTTCTCTTACCTGGCGCTCGCAGAATGCCTTTCTCTGGGCAAAGGCCTCAAACTGACCGGGCAACATCCAGTCGAACGCTTCGTAGACAGAGACCATTCGTTTGGAGCGGGACCATCGTAGAGTTCTTGGTCCAACCGCACCGGAAGCAACAAGCAATTTCTCAGTAGCTGGCACAATCCCGGGGGGAAGGATTCTATCCATCCCCGGTTTCGCTCCCAAGGTAACTATGTTCAGGGCAACTTTGTATGCCGTCCTGCTCGGTTTGTCTTTTTGCACGGAATCACCTTCGAAACAGAAAATAGTTGAGCTGTCGTATTTCCACTCCAGGTACTTTCATGTCTACTTATTTAGATGTGCATTATCAGGCGCAGTCCCTTTCCTATAAAATTCAAAAATGCAGCAATCATCACCTTTGGCAATGGTGCACATTCTGCGGAATTCACAGTCGACATCGTCTTCTATGATCGGGTAGCCTGCAAGATCGTGATCACAGCCAAATTTACCGAGCTCCGGTACGCCCAACTCGCTGAATAATTCTACATTGGCACAGGTTGTGATTTTAATAGTCAGCTTGTCTGTTTCATCTTCATAATTTTCCATCAACCAAGTACCATCTCTTGTTGTGCGTTCAAACATGGCAATATTGAATTTTTTGAAATTTTCAAAGATATCACCTTCACACTTTTTCAGGTCATCAAGCTGATAAAGCGAAGCCATGGATGTTTTTGCGATCTCATTCATCACTTTTGTTTTGAAAAATTCATATGCTCCTTCTCTGCCAAGCCGCTTTGCCAAGGCTAAAAAAATCCCGGAAAACAGAAATAGTTCCTTGTCAATTACCTCACTAATAGCAGCTGCTTTCCTACGTGTTTCCGGATATTCTTTCTTCAATTTAATTTGATTTGTGAACGTGTCTTTGAATATGGCGATCGTGCCCCAAATGCCAAATCGTTTCCGCAAAGCACGAAAAATGATTTTATCTTGTTCTTTAACTGCTTCCTTGGGCATTTCGAGTCTTGCACCATATTTTTCTAATTTTTCAACTTTCATGATGCCTCCGGTCTGTTAATAAGAATAGCCTAATGTTGACCTCAGGTTAGGTATTTAAACTGCACCTAAAGCGGTTGTTTGTGTATTATGGTCATTCCAGCCGTAATGCTCGACGAGGAAACGAGCAGCATTCTCGGGACCATTCCACTGTTGGAGCTGCTTCTGAAATGCCAACACCTTCTTCTTTGCATCTTTATTGTTGAGAAGCCTATCTATGGCATCGAGGATATCGGAGGCTGTAGCCCATTTCTTGTTAAGGCGGATGGCTTCACCTCTTCGAAGAATGCGATCTCAACAGGAACCCGTCTGCCCAGCTCTTTTGCCGAGAAGTATCCTAGAGTATTGAGAGATTGGCCGCTTAGCACCTTCCGCAATCGGCGACGCTTCTTTTCCGAGGGGCGTGGCTCCATTCTTCTAAGAGAGAACCCCTCTTTCTCGATCAACTCCTCAAACCCACCGCCGTAACTGGCAATGATGATCTCGAAGTGCTTCCGAGCTTCTCTGGCAATCTCGATCATCCTGCAGGTTTCGGCGAGGTTATATCCTGCGACTGCGAACACTAATTTCTTCATCTTAAGCCTCACGTTTTGCTGAACCCAACGGTTAAAAGGGGCGAACGCTCTCAGCGATCCGTTGAGTTAACATATTTTCTCCCCACTACTGCAATTTCAGGGGACTTTGCCGAAAAAGGAGAACCTGTGACATCAGAGAAGAACTCTTCGATTTGAAACCCACAATCTTCAAGCTCTTTCTTTAATGACTCTTGATTAAAATATTGTAACCAGTTGTAAATTATTCGACTTCTTGATTCTTCAATGATTGTATATTTGTCAAGAGAGACTTTTTCCCTATCGTATTTGAAAGAGTTTAAAAATCCATAATAATTATCAGAAGACCAAAAGTGATCAAGCTGGTTTAATTCATATGTGGCAATTTCTTTCTTTTCATTGAAAGCAGTTAACGAATGCACATCCAATAGAACTGCACCATCCGGTTTTAAGAATTTCTGAAACTTTTCTAGCAATGTCTTTCTTTGAACAGGGCTTAATGCACAGAAATCACAGAAAATCATTGTGATAAGATCAAAATGCTGCTTTGCTTCAAAATCGAGATAGTTATGCTGGATATATGTGATATCTAATCCTTTTTGATCTGCGGTATTTTGAGCATATTGGATAGACCTGCCTGAGAAATCTATACCGGTGACTTTCGCACCGCTCTCAGCAAATAGAGTGGTATATAGCCCAGGACCACACCCAAAATCTGCGATGCTTGTGTGTTCATCTACGCCCAAAAAAGAGATTATCCATTTCACCGAATGTTCTATGAAATCTTTATTCCGTGAAGATAGATCAACAGAATCATTGAGATGATATTCGAGCATCTTTTTTGAAGTATGTTCATCGGTCCACAATTCTTCAGCGGTATAAAATTGATAGGGCTCTGGTCGTGAGTTTATCTCTTTTAATTTATCAAACATAGTTATCTCCATTTTTAAGGTTCTCCATACTATGATTCTATTATTCACCGGATGTTGCTAATTTGTTGGTTCGCCTGATCTTCTATCACCACATCCCGGTGCCTTCATTAAGCGAGAACCATGCCAGAATTATTTATTTAATAATTACAAGTTATTACAAATAATCAATTCGAGCGGTTTGCCATATATGGCAATACCTGGTTGTCATATATGATAAAAAACTGCTGGTTGCGATATAAGGTAATTTGTGAAGAAGGTTCTAGGTCCCTCTGGGTGCAACCGAATTAAAAACAGGGAATAAGTTATGCAAGGTTGGGTAAACAGAAATTTCACTAATTGTGCAAGGAATGACCAACTGAGAGATTTTGGAAATTGCTCTACAGATATGCCTGATCCAATACCACTCATGGTTTTACTGGAAAACGTGTGAATATTAGAATCACCAATCTCAACCAAATATAGCAATAATTGGTTGAAGATCTTCCTGATAGGTTATTTCCTGCGCCTGAGCATTATACTTAACCTTGCCACACTGGAGGTAATGAAAGTTGCCCCCTACGTCATCGAAAGGTGTTTCCTATGAACCTCTTCCTGCATCAGCCAGGTTTTAGTTTATGCAGTCAGAAGTTTACTTTTAGCCGATGCTCCCTGAATGATCCTGCACCCTTGTTTTTCCAACAGGACCTTCAACGTCGATACTAGTTCAACATTGGATGATACCGTTTTTCCATTGATCAGATTTGAATCTTCAAAACCAACCCTGATCATGTCTGCTCCACAGCCTGCTGCTCTGATGTGGTCATTGAAATTTTCCGAGCCGATGATAATAACACCCCAGTTAGATTGCGATGGCAGCTGAGAAATGAGATATTTCAGCAAACCCTCAGAGAACATCATTCCCCATTTGACATTGAAAATGAATGAAAAATTGTAAGGGGGAGTCAGCCTTCCTTGATCTATTAAGGATCGTGCAAACGCCAGATGGCCGGTGTCGAAAATTTCCAGTGACGGCTTCACCGAGAAGGGTGCCATTTGATCAATCCAAAACTCGACCGCAGGAGGAGTGTTTCTGTAGACCTGATCACCAAAATTGAGACTTCCCAAATTCAGTGACCCCATCGCTGCACCGGGCACAGTTGTAGGCAATCCCCGTTCTTCAACGGTAAAATCGGACAAGCCACCGGTACTAGCTTCAATCAGCATCTCACTATTCTGTCTGATCCCCGCAAATGTTTCTCCAAGAAGCGTCATGTCAGTCGTCAAGTTGCCAGCCACATCTCTGGCGTGCAAGTGAATGACTGAAGCTCCCGCTGTATAACATTCGATGGCGGTTGTTACTAGTTCATCAAGGGTGATCGGGTTGTTGTGTGCTTTACCAAACGGGCCGGTAGGGGCCAGTGACAGGATGATATCACTCATCTGCTTACCTTAATTAGCCGTTGCCTGATCGATTTCAAGATTCCACAAAAGGGGAATGTGTATCGATAAGCAATCTTGGTTGATTGGGAAGTCAATAATCAATTCGATTGTATCAGACGAGATCTTCTTTGAGAAGTTCAGCTTTAGATTGCCAAATAGAAGGTCTTTAACTCTCAAACTGTCTAATTTTGTAGACTAATTCTATATATGTTACCCTACCGTAGTGTCACTCTAGAAACTTAACGTTGAAGTGGTGTGATAATACGATTGAAGTTATATAGGTCTGTGTAACCAACATTTAATGCGTGTTATGCAGTTACAAATGGCCGTTCATAATCCACATCCCAGAAAAATATTGCGGATGTGCGGGGTTATGCAGACATATATAATAACTTGTTACATTTCAAGACTTTGCGTTTCAAATAAATACTAAAATAATTAAAGAAAAATATGGGCTATCTGATGGTAACAGAAACGGCTTTCGACAATGAAAAATATATCAAAGAGCAAACATCAAAAATTCTTGAAAGAGTAAAAAAGTTTGATAACAAGCTATATCTTGAATTCGGCGGAAAGCTTTTATTTGACTATCATGCGTCCAGAGTTCTGCCTGGATATGATCCCAACATAAAAATGAAGCTCCTTCAGGCGTTAAAAGACAAGGCGGATATCTTACTCTGTATCTATGCAGGCGATATTGAAAGAAAAAAAATGCGTGCTGATTTTGGTATTACCTATGATTCTGATGCCATGAAACTTATTGATGATTTAAGGGGATGGGGGATCAATGTCCTAGGCGTGGTAATTACCCGTTATGAAAATCAGCCGGCGACTAAACAATTTAAAGCCAAACTGGAAAGAAGGAATATAAGAGTCTACACTCATCAGTATACTGAAGGATATCCTACAGATGTCGACTTGATCGTAAGTGATGAGGGTTACGGAGCCAATGAATATATTGAAACCGACAAGCCGTTGGTCATCGTTACCGGCCCCGGTCCGGGGAGTGGAAAATTGGCGACCTGCCTTTCTCAGGTATACCATGACCATACTCGGGGAAGTTATTCGGGATACGCCAAATTTGAGACCTTCCCCATCTGGAATTTACCCCTCAAGCACCCGGTTAATATAGCCTATGAAGCCGCGACTGCGGATATTAAGGATTTTAACATGATCGATCCTTTTCATCTGGAAGCTTACAATGAAAAAACGGTCAATTACAATCGTGACGTGGAAGTC
This sequence comes from uncultured Desulfofustis sp., assembly GCA_905479735.1. Classification (GTDB taxonomy): domain Bacteria; phylum Desulfobacterota; class Desulfobulbia; order Desulfobulbales; family Desulfocapsaceae; genus JABDQA01. The sequence goes on along the minus strand of CAJQNS010000183.1, from coordinate 3,590 downwards.
TTTCCTGTTCTCAAAAGAATATTAAAAAAAATACGGAGTGGAGAAACCGTCTATGAGTCACCAACGGACATGGGTGTTAATCGCGTAGGGTTTGCCATCACGGATGATGAAATTACCCAGGAAGCAGCCAAACAGGAAGTGATTCGCCGTTATTTTCGATATCGATGTGAATATGCAATGGGCCTAACAGATAAGGAAACCGTTCAGCGGGTGGAGCTTCTTATTGATGATTTTGGCCTTGATCTGGCATATCGAAAAGTCCTTGAACCGGCCCGAAATGCTGCTGTAGATGCGGAAAATCGAGATAAGGGCAATGAGGGGATTTATTGTGGTGCAGCCATTGCCCTAAAGGACGGCACAATCGTTACGGGCAATAACTCAGCGCAGTTGCATGCGGCCTCAAGCCTTATTTTACACGCCGTTAAGCATTTGGCGGAAATTCCTGAGAAAATAAAACTGCTTCCACCCAATATTATTGAATCGGTCAAAAATCTCAAAACAAAGATATTGAATGAGAAGAACATCAGCCTAGATGTGGTGGAAACCCTCATTGCACTTAGCATCAGTGCAACGACAAATCCAGCAGCCCAGTTGGCCATGGAAAAACTCACTGAACTCCGGGGTTGTGAAATCCACATTACCCATATACCGACGCCTGGAGATGAGGCCGGTTTAAGGCGACTTGGCGTTAACCTTACAAGTGACCCTAATTTTTCTACCAAGGATCTTTTTATTTACTAGAGGTCTCTTTCGGTTAGGGAGCCAAGAGAGAGGGACATTGGCAGAAGACATAAAAGTCAGACTGTACACTGTTGACAGATATGCCCTCTGGCAAGGTTCGGTGAATTGAAAATTTGAGAAAATAGGGAGTCAGGAACAAGCTCAAATTACCGGCATCCTCCCACTTGTTGACATTACATCTACCAATCCTTCAGCAGTCGCCCCAATGAATCTGCGTGGGCATATCAACCTAGAAATAGAACTTAACTCCAACCCCGACACCGCTCAGATTGAGATTATCCAAAGCTGCGTTATCTTCAAATTCCCAACTTAGATACCGATAGCCGGCGAGAATGTCAAAGCGCTCAAAGCGGTAGCCCAAACCACCGAATGCCTGCCAGGTGAAATCACTGTCGCCGGCACCGATATCCAGATGATAAGGAATGAACCAATTGGAATTCAAAAGGACTTCACCTCTAACGCCGATCATTCCATCCCAGTTGCTTCCCGACCCAGAGAGCCGTTGATTAAACGATGCAGCACTCGGGTCGGCGTTGCGCAGATCCACATCGGTGCTCAAATCCAGGTAACGAGCTCCAGCAACAACATTCATTGAGAATTTATCTGAGTCGACAACCAGATATCCCAGCATCGGGTTAACAACCCAGCCATCGAGCTCGACATCCAGGTTGACCCCGACAGGTCCCACCTGGGTGTTCATATTATCGCTGGCATTGAGATAGAGCGCATCGATCATGAAGCCCCAGCGGTTTTTGCGCATGGCGATATTGCCCATAAAAGCCATATTCAGATCATCGATGAGATCATTGGCATCGATCTGAAGGTCGCCTTCCTGAGCAGTGCTCCCGCCAATTGAGGCATACCACAGGTAAAGTTCTGCCGCGAATTGCCATTCGTCCGAGTTCTGCCGCTGGGCAGCCTTGACGATGCTTGGTGTTGCCACTGCAGCGAGAAGCAGTAGGGCCATACACAGAGATACCACTGCATTTCCCCTTGTTTCTTTGCTAGATTTCATCTTTTCCTCCTTGATAAGTAATCAATGGGCGGGTTTCAGAGCGTGCGATCACTGATTCCGGTCCGCCATAGGTTAATGCGCAACTCCAGTCCTTTCCCCTCGGGTCGCAGATCCCCGAAACGGGCGAATCTGCTCCCCATTTCGGGGGTCTGTTCTCTGCTTGCACGTAAGCCCAACAACTGATTTCCTGTTCTCATCTCGTCTAAAGTGGTGTTTTGTTTTCTCATGCGAATGTCGCATAAACTTGAAACAGATGATGATACGTGCATGTCTATCCTGCCAGCCACTCGCTGAAGCGCTCTCGAGCTCCTGCCAGAGCTCTTTGGCATGTTCCAGTTCGGTTTTCATGTGCTCCATATAGGGCTGCATTGCGTCTTGAGCATTCTTCGTTGCCAGATGAAATTGCAGCTGGACCGCATCAATTTTGTTCTGCCATTCCACCATTTCATTCAACAGATTTTCAGGCAGCGTCCTTTTTGGGCCATTGTCTCCCATGCCTTCATTTCTTTCAGTGATGGTGCTGTTATCTTGCAACGCTGCAGCTAGCAGGTGCTGCGTCAATTCTGGTTCGGGCATCAAGTCGCCTCCCCTTGCCCGAGGGCGCCTGCCTCCTGAAATGTTCGATTATCCAAACCAGGTAAATGCAGATCTCGTTGTGGAAAGGCAATGGTGATATCTTTTTCTCTGAAGCGCTTGTCAATATCCTTGTGCAACTCGCTGCGGATTGGTATGCGCATGCTTGCCGGAACGAAAACACGAAGCTCAAAATCAAGTGTACTATCTCCAAAATTGAGAAATAATGCTTGAGGCGAAGGATTTTGATTGACGTGGCTATTGTCGAGAGCACATTCGATGAGGGTTTCCACGACCAGATCAACATCTGAGCCATACGCGACACCGACGGTAATTATCAGCCGGGCTTGCCGGTCACCGAGTGTCCAGTTCGTCACCTGGTTGGAAACCAGGTCGGCATTAGGAATAATGATGTCGGCATGATCAAAATTACGGACAACCGTTGCGCGGATGCCGATATGCTTGATTTCCGCCCACATGCCGTTAATCTCTACCAGATCTCCAATTCTGATCGGCTGTTCAAAGAGGAGAATAAGGCCACTGACAAAATTATTGACAATGCCCTGGAGTCCAAAACCAATGCCGACGCCCAGGGCACTGACCATGATCGTGAGTTTGGTAATCTCAATCCCGAGCGCCGAAATAGCTAAGACAAAACCGACAACAACAATGAAATAGTGTATCAGTCTGGCTATGGAAATGCGGGCTTCCTTTTCCATGCGGTGCTTAAAAAGCAATTCATCAATCAGCAGCTTTTGGACGACCCATGAGATCAGAAACGAGCCATACAAAATCGATACGGAAATCGCCAATAGACCAATAGTCACGCGATTAGCGCCGATATTGAAGCCAAAGTTCAGTACTCCTTTTGTGGCTTCCGCAAGGCTCTCATACACGCCCCAGAACATCAATGTGGCGGGTATAATTATCAGCAGTACAATGAGGGCATCACAAAACCGGGCGAGCTTGGTGATGATACTGTCAGTTACACCATCACTCAGCACCGTCGATCTTCTCAGAAAAGGAGTATTGAACAGCCACTCAAAAAATCCGCGCAACATGTACATGAGGAAGATGAAAACAAGTATCGTGGCGAGTGATTTAATCAAAGATACGAAGAGGTACGAAGCAATCGATTTTCCCCCCCATATTTCAATGAAAACGACGACCAGAAAGAACCATCCACCAAGGCAAAGAAGCCAGTAATAAATATCTGTTTTCTTTTGTTTTTTTAACTTTCTGGCAAAATGTTGGCAATAGA
>CAJQNS010000182.1 GCA_905479735.1 uncultured Desulfofustis sp. | reverse complement strand
CGCCTCAAATATGTTATTAAGGGCCAAGCCAGGCGCCTCTGAGGCCAAGGAGTAGGGCAGAATTGAGATAGCCGATCAGACTTCCCCGATCGATACCACCGGGGGGGGCAAGGCCGGGCACAGCAACGAGGCGCAGTGATCTCGATTGTTGGACAATATGGCCTGACAACCATTGCAGAATAGTGCGGAGAATCTTCTCCGCTGAGATATAATAAAACAAACTACCCCGCTGCTGATTTATATCTACACAAGATTTATGGTCAACTATCTTTTATTAGTTTTATACCGGTTTAAGCCGCCTTGACACCTGTCCACCGGGTTGCTATTAAATTGGTACCCAACGGTTCCGCCCAATGCTGAACCGTATCCTCTAAAAATAATCCCAGCTGCAACTTCAAACGGTGTCATCAAAATGAAAGCAATTGAAATTTCCGGAACAAGAGAAATCAGCATCATCGACAAAGCCGAACCGGCAATCTCCGCCCCCGATGAGGTGCTCGTAAAAGTCAAGGCAGTCAGTATCTGCGGTACTGACGTACACACTTTTCAGGGTGAACACCCTTTTGTTAAGCCGCCTGTGGTGGTCGGCCATGAATGCTGCGGCGAAATAGTAGAATGCGGCAGCGGCGTGACTGGCTTCGCTCCGGCCGACCGGGTCGCCATCGATCCTGTACTCGGTTGCGGTTCCTGCCGGGCCTGCAGATCGGGACGAGCAAATGCCTGTGCCAATGTCAGCTGCCGGGGCGTTCATGTCGAAGGCGCCATGCAGGAATATTTCAAGATCCGCGAGTGCGACCTGCACAAACTGCCCGATACGGTCGACGATCTAGCGCTTGGCGCTGTGGTCGAGCCGATGGCGATCGGGGCCCAGGCATGCTGGCGCGGAAGTGTCGCCAAGGACCAGATTGTACTGGTCTTTGGGGCAGGCCCCATTGGCATCGCGGTAATGCTCAATGCCCACTGTCTCGGTGCCAGGTGTATCCTTGTCGACATGAAGGAAGATCGGCTGCAGCGCGCTGTTGAGCTGGGGGCTCTGGCCACTTTCACGGCAACCGATCCCGATCTCAAGGACAAAATACTTTCCCTGACCGATGGTGAGGGACCGCACGTCACCTGTGACGCCGTCGGTCATCCCGCAATCTTCGAGCAATGCATCGATCTGGTTGCCCCTACCGGAACGGTTGTACTGCTGGGCATGGACGGCAGTCCCAACGAGGTCACCGAACTGCAGATTTTTCGCAAAGAAATGACGGTGGTGGGAAGCCGGATGAACTCCAACATGTTCCCCACCATCCTAGATCGGGTTGCCAGTGGCCAGATGAAGCTCGAACACATGGTCTCCCACCGCTTCGCGGTTGATCAGGCAACTGAGGCTTTTAAGATGGCGGTGGAACAGCCGGCAGGTTTTCTGAAGGCGATGATTGTCTTCTGATTTTCCACTTAATATAAACGACTTAACCGATATTTTACTAGACCAGACATGAAACCTGTAAAAATAGCGCTTATCGGCGAGTGCATGATCGAACTCCAGGAGATTTCACCCGGAGTCACCAACCAGACCTTCGGCGGTGACACACTCAACACCGCGATCTACTGTGCCCGCTTGGCCCGTGATCTTCCCTTGGAGATCGATTACGTAACCGCGCTTGGCACCGACACTTTCAGTGAGCGAATGGTCAAGTTCTGGGAGCAGGATGGGGTCGGCAGTTCACTGATCATCCGACAGCCCGGCGAAACACCGGGGCTTTACTACATCGAACTCGAGGAGTCGGGAGAAAGAATCTTTCATTACTGGCGCTCCACCGCCGCCGCCAAAAAGTGTTTCGAGTTTCCCGACAGCGACCGGGTCCTCGAGGCTCTCTCGAATTATCACGGTATCTACCTGAGCGGCATCAGCCTGGCCATATTCACACCTGAAAGTCGGAAAAGGCTGCTGGCCACACTCCAGGAGATTGCCGGCAGTGGAATTTCGATCTATTTTGACTGCAATTATCGACCGCACCTCTGGTCCTCAAAAGAAGAAGCCATTGAGCTCTATCGACAGTTATATGGAATCAGCGACATCGTTTTCCTGACCACCGAAGAAGCCGAAATCCTACTGGACGGCGCCGCCGGGGAAACGGTCCATGACACCCTGCATAGCTATGGCTGCAGGGAATCGGTGCTCAAAGACGGTGACCAGCCCTGTACTATTCTGGCAGAGGGCAAGCTGCTAGAAGTTCCCGCCGAGCGGGTAGAAAAAGTCGTTGACACCACCGCTGCCGGAGATTCCTTCAGTGGCGTCTATCTGGTGGCTAGAAAATTCGGCTGTGCACCTGAGAGGGCAGCAAGAATGGCCCACAAAACGGCCGCCTATGTGGTTTGTCACAAAGGTGCTGTCGCTCCGTTGGAAAAAATGGTAATAACCGGGAAGGACATAGCCGAATGCGGCAGTTAGGGTAATATAAACTATTCGGCTGACTGGCCGGACTGAGTTCCTGAAGCCGTTCTAAATTTAATCTATTTCACACAACCGATTGAGAGGTGTTACTTATGCAGGATATCCGAGTGCAGGAGAAGGAACTGAAATCTCTGGTTAAAAGAAAACTCACCGAAGCAGGCCTCAATGAGGTCGATGCCGGTATCGTCTCAGATGTACTGGTACATGCCGATCTCAGAGGGGTAAGGTCGCACGGGGTCATCCGCACCGAACATTATGTAGCCCGTCTGGGCGCCGGCAGTTTGAATAAAAATCCCACCTTCGATTTCAAGAAAGTACGATCGGGCTCCGGCCTACTGGATGCAGACGACGGCATGGGTCACTCCGCCTGTCTCGAAGCCATGAACCGGGCCTGCGAGTTGGCAAAGGAATCGGGAATCGCCATGGTCGGAGTTTACAACGGCAGCCATTGCGGAGCCCTTTCCTACTTCATGATGCAGGCCATCAGCAAAGGCATGATCGGTATCGGGGTTACCCACACCGACAAGTGCGTCGCCCCCTTCGGCGGCTCCAAGGCATTCTTCGGTACCAACCCGATTGCCTTTGGCTTCCCAACCCGTAAATACGATCCAGTCATCCTTGACATGGCCACTTCCAATACGGCTTTTGGCAAGATTCTCCATGCCAAAGAACAGAATACATCGATTCCCGATGATTGGGGCATCGACGAAGATGGCCACCCAACAACCGACCCGCACAAGGTTGCGGCATTAACCCCCTTTGGGGCTCACAAGGGCTATGGCATCGCCCTGGTCATCGATGTTTTGACCGGTGTTCTGATGGGAGCTGAATATGGTCCCCACATCACCGCAATGTACGGTGATTATGACAAACCACGAAAACTGGCCTCGACGATGATCGCCATCGATCCTGAAACTTATGCCGGGTTTGACCAATTCATCGACAAAATGGATGCCATGGTCGACGACCTGCACGCCCAGCCGCCGGCCCCCGGATTTGAACGTGTACTGGTGCCAGGAGAGATCGAGTGGCAGAACGAGAGGTACAACCGGGAACATGGAGTTCCCGTATTGGAATCGCTCTACCAGTATCTGAAGAGCGACTAATTCTTATCTCGGAAAACTGGCGCCACCAAAAAAGTAAATTGTTCCGTCATCGAACAATTTTTTAACGCCCCTTTTAACCTGATCCAGGTGGTACTTCATCGCTTCGGCGGCCCCTTTATCAGGTCTTGCGGAAAACTTGAAAATCTCGCGTTGTCGGCAGGTTATTGCACTTATGAAAAGTTGACACGAAGATGTGAGTAGGATAATAGTTGGCAATCCCTTAAAAGACATTCGTCTTTTAATTCTGGTGCTGCCCGACCGGCCGTTGAGGGCTCGTTAGTCATGGGGCTATACCGTCTGTCGGACGGCAGAACGTAATTCAATTATGGAGGAGGTTCCAAAATGAAAAAGCGTTTCATGCTGTTGCTCACCATTGCTGTTGCCTTTACGATGGTCCACGCCGGTCTGGTCATGGCGGCGACCAAGGTCAAGTTCGCCCATGTGTACGAGACGAGCGAACCCTATCACAAAAGGATGGTCGAGGCTGCCGAGATAATCAAGCAGCGCACCGAGGGCCGTTATGAAATGGAGGTGTTCGCCGCTTCCTCACTGGGCAAGGAAGTTGACATCAACCAGGGACTGGCGCTCGGCACCGTAGACATTATCTACACCGGTAACCTGTTCGCCGGCAAATCTTTTGGACCGCTGTCCATCGCCGGAGCCCCCTATATGTTCCGGGACACCGACCACTGGCGCAAATATACCACCAGTGATCTGTTCAAAGAGCTCGGGGCCGGATATACCAAGGCCACCGGCAACTATATCGTAGCCCACACCTACTACGGTCAGCGCCATGCGACCTCTAACAAGCCGCTGAATTCATGCGCAGACATGAAGAATCTGAAAATCCGCGTGCCCAATGCACCGCTCTACATGATGTTCCCGAAAGCCTGTGAGGCCAACCCGACCCCGATCGCTTTCGCCGAGGTGTACCTGGCTCTGCAGCAGGGTGTTGTCGATGCCCAGGAGAATCCGCTGCCGACCATCAAGGCAAAAAAATTCTACGAAGTGCAGAAGTTCATCAACCTGACCGGACACATCTCCGACAGTTTATTGACCATTATTGGCGGTCCCTTTTATAACAAGCTTTCAGATGCCGACCGGGCAATCTTCATCGAGGAGATGGAAGCCGCTGCACTGAAGGCCAGCCAGGACATCGTCGATGCCGAAAATTCTCTGGCCGAGTGGTTCGAGGCCCAGGGCGTGACGGTAAACCGGGTTGATATCACCCCGTTCAGAGAAGCGACCATGAAGCTGCACAACGGACCTGATGCAACCTGGTCAAAAGATGTTTATGACCGGCTGCAGGCTATCAAATAAGCGGTAACGTAATCAGCGGAGTTATATTCATGCAGGGGCGAAAATGACAGAGCAGAGCCAGAAGCCTGAAGAGAAAAATGATGACCAGGAGACTCAATTCCTAGAGGATGTAGAGGTCAATCTTAAAGACTACAGCATCGAGGACTATGTGTCCTTTGTGATTTTCTGGATTCTGGGGGCCGTCGTTTTCGCCCAGTTTTTCAGCCGCTATGTGCTGAACGACTCTATTGCCTGGACCGAAGAGATCGCCCGCTACCTGCTGA
>CAJQNS010000181.1 GCA_905479735.1 uncultured Desulfofustis sp. | reverse complement strand
CTGGCCACTGGAGGGACGCTGATCGCGACCATTGACACCTTGAAGCGGGTCGGTTGTAAAACCATCAAAGGACTGTTTCTGGTGGCGGCCCCCGAAGGCATCAAAAAAGTAACCGATACCCATCCTGACGTGGAAATCTATGTCGCAGCCGTGGATGAGAGGCTCAACGAGGTGGGTTATATCCTGCCAGGCCTCGGGGATGCGGGTGATAAGATTTTTGGAACCAAATAAGAGTGCTGCTCATTTAAGAGGAGCTCGCTGGAATATCGAAAACAAAAGAAAGAAGGAAGATTTTTTTTAATATCATCACGGAGGGAGAGTAGAAGATGTCAGTAGATACGCATAACACCACTTACCGCTTGAATATAGCAGACAGTCTGCTGGGAGCCCAAATGCTGTTCGTGGCTTTTGGCGCCCTGGTGCTGGTCCCGATCCTCACGGGTCTCGACCCCAACGTGGCTTTGTTTACGGCGGGACTCGGCACCATCGTCTTTCAGATCATCACCAAAGGAAAAGTCCCTGTTTTTCTGGCCTCTTCATTTGCTTTTATCGCCCCGATATCCTACGGGGTGACTACCTGGGGTATTCCCGGTACACTCTGCGGCCTGGCAGCTGCCGGTGTTCTTTACGTGATACTGAGCTTTATCATCAGGATCAAGGGAAGTTCGGTACTCGAGCGCTATCTGCCCCCGGTGGTTACCGGTCCGGTGATCATGGTCATCGGTCTGGTTCTGGCGCCTGTGGCGGTCGGAATGGCCAACGGCAGTATCGGTGATGGCAGAATTGTCGGTTCCCAGGCGATGATCATCTCCATGGTTGCCCTGGCCACCACGGTGATCGTTTCTATTTTCGGCGGCGGTTTTCTGAGGCTCATTCCCATTCTCTGCGGTATTGCCGCCGGCTATGTGGTATCACTGGTGATGGGGCTGATCGATTTTTCGCCGGTTATCAATGCGCCTTGGTTCAAGGTACCTGACTTTACCGCTCCAAGCTGGAATCTCGATGCCATAATCTATATTGTGCCCGTCGCCATTGCTCCGGCAATTGAACATTGGGGCGATGTACTGGCCGTCGGCTCGATAACCGGCAAGGACTATGTCAAGGATCCCGGGGTGGAAAATACCATGCTTGGCGACGGCATTGCCACCTCTCTGGCCGCCTTTTTCGGTGGACCACCCAATACAACCTATTCCGAAGTCAGCGGTGCGGTTGCCCTGACCAAGGCATTTAATCCGGCCATCATGACCTGGGCGGCAATCAGTGCAATTCTCCTGGCCTTTGTTGGAAAAATTGGCGCTTTTTTGGCAACCATCCCCGGGCCGGTGATGGGCGGGGTAATGATTCTACTCTTTGGAATGATCACTGTTATTGGCATCAATACCCTGGTTAGAGCCGGCAAAGATCTGGCCACACCCCGAAACCTTGTAATTGTCGCAGTTATTCTGGTGTGCGGCATCGGCGGGATGAAATTCACGGCCGGTACCTTTGCCATCGAGAAAATCGGTCTGGCCGGGATTCTCGGGTTTTTGCTTAATCTGATCCTTCCGCAGGAAAAGAGTGAATAATATTTTGAGTCTGACCCGAGCTTTAGATAGGAAAAATCTTGTCGGAATTTGGCTGTCTAAAGGTTGCCATTCGATCTTTTAGGTTTATGTTTTTGTTTTAATGTCTGCACAATTAAACAGTGGAACCAAAGATTTAGAAGAGAAGGAGGAACACCCCTTTGACGGGGTTCGACCTTAAGTTACGGCGATGGTTCGCCGACCAACCAAAACCCGAAAACAGGAGATAAAGACATGACACCAATGAAAAGGAAACTGCTCGCTGCAGTCTGCGGTGCGTCCCTTCTTTTTGCCGGCGCAGCAACTGTCCAGGCAAAGACGCTAGTATTCTGTTCCGAAGGAAGTCCTGAAGGTTTTAATCCGGCCTTTTACACCGCCGGCACAACCTTTGATGCTTCATCGCGTGCTATTTTTAACCGACTGGTCGAATTCGAGCGCGGAACCACCAAGATCGGTCCCGCCCTGGCTGAAAAATGGGAAGTGTCAGATGATCAGCTTGAATACACCTTCCATCTGAGGAAAGGCGTAAAATTTCACACAACCAAGGAATTCCAGCCAACCCGTGATTTCAACGCCGACGACGTGGTCTTTTCCTTCAAGCGCCAGCTTGACAAGGAGCATCCGTTTCATGGCGTTACCGAGGGAGCCGAGTATGAGTATTTCAATGGCATGTCGATGCCCGATCTGCTCAAGGATGTGGTAAAAGTCGATGACTATACGGTCAAGTTTCTGCTCAATCGTCCTGAGGCGCCGATGATTGCCAACCTCGGCATGGATTTCGCCTCGATTCATTCCAAGGAATATGCCGACAAGATGATGGCTGCCGGTATCCCTGCTGCCATCGACCAGAAGCCGGTCGGCACCGGTCCTTTCCAGCTGGTCGCTTATCAGAAGGATGCGGTAATCCGTTACAAGGCTCATCCCGATTACTGGGACGGCAAGGCCGCTATCGACGATCTGGTCTTTGCTATTACCCCCGACCCATCAGTGCGCTATCAGAAGCTGAAGGCCGGTGAGTGTCATGTGATGCCGTACCCGAATCCCGCCGATCTGGAAGCGATGGCGACTGATCCGGATGTTAACCTGCTGCAGCAGGAAGGGCTCAATGTCGGCTACCTGGCTTACAACACCCAGGTGGCGCCATTTGACAATCCCAAGGTACGTAAAGCTCTGAACATGGCGATCAACAAAGAAGCCATCCTGGATGCGGTATTCCAGGGCGCCGGAAAAGTAGCCAAGAACCCGATTCCTCCTACCATCTGGTCTTATAACGAGGCGGTAGAAGACGATCCCTACGATCCCGAGGGAGCCAAGGCAATGCTCGAGGCCGAAGGTGTCAGCGGTCTGGAGATGAAGGTCTGGGCAATGCCCGTGCAGCGCCCTTACAACCCGAACGCCCGCCGTATGGCCGAACTCATGCAGGCAGACTTTGCGGCGATTGGCGTTGATGCCGAGATCGTCTCCTACGAGTGGGGTGAGTATCTCGATCGTTCCAAGGACAAGAACCGTGACGGTGCTGTCTTGCTGGGCTGGACCGGCGACAACGGCGACCCGGACAACTTCCTGGCGGTACTGCTGGGTTGTGACGCCGTCGGCGGCTCCAACCGTGCCAATTGGTGCTACGAGCCCTTCAATGATCTGATCATGAAGGCCAAGGTCGTCTCCGACGTCGATGAGCGCACCAAGCTCTATGAGCAGGCTCAGGTGGTCTTCAAAGAGCAGGCTCCGTGGGCAACCATTGCCCATTCGGTGGTTTACAAACCGATTCGCAAGGAAGTGGTCGATTTCAAAATCGATCCCTTCGGCGGCCATATTTTTTATGGGGTAGACCTGAAATAGTCTCTGACTGCTGAGAACAAAAGGCCGGGTCTTGGTGCCCGGCCTTTTGTGTGTGGTTTGTCAGGAGTAAATTTTATTTCCCCTAAGCTGCCTATTACCTGACCTTTTTCGCAAATGCTGACCTTTCTTATCAAGAAGCTTGGTGTGATTATCCCCACCTTCCTGGGTGTGACTCTGATAGCTTTTACCTTTATCAGACTGCTGCCTGGCGATCCCGTGCTGGTAATGGCCGGCGAGAGGGGAATGACCGAGGAACGGCACGCCCGGCTGATGGCCGAGTATGGTTTCGATAAACCTATTATCGTCCAATACGGTCATTATCTGAATGATCTCATACATGGCGATTTTGGTGTTTCAATTGTAACGAAACAGCCGGTGTTTGAAGAATTCATAACCCTGTTTCCGGCCACGGTTGAGTTATCCCTTTGTGGAATTTTATTTGCCGTTTTTATCGGACTGCCGGTGGGTATGCTTGCCGCGGTAAAACGCGGATCCCCTTTTGATCATACAGTTATGGCAGGGGCTCTAACCGGTTATTCGATGCCGATTTTCTGGTGGGGATTGCTGCTCATTATCTTTTTTCCGGGATACTCGGCTGGACACCGGTCTCAGGCCGGATTTCGCTGATGTATTATTTTGAACCGGTAACCGGCTTTATGCTGATTGACTCCCTTCTCTCCGGGCAAGAAGGTGCCTTTAAATCAGCTCTGAGTCATTTGATTCTTCCCACCGTAGTCCTTGGTACCATTCCGCTGGCGGTAATTGCCCGCCAGACCCGTTCGGCAATGCTCGAGGTGCTTGGCGAAGATTATATCAGAACCGCCCGGGCCAAGGGGTTGCCGCCGTCGCGGGTTATTGGCCTGCACGCCCTTCGCAATGCAATGATTCCGGTAATCACGGTGATCGGCCTCCAGGTCGGGGTGCTCTTTGCCGGGGCAATTTTAACCGAAACGATTTTTTCCTGGCCAGGGGTTGGTAAATGGATGGTCGATTCTATTTTCAGACGGGATTACACCTCAGTGCAGGGCGGACTGCTCTTGATTGCAGTAATAATCATGATTGTTAACCTGTTTGTTGATCTGCTCTATGGCCTGATCAACCCACGGATTCGGCATACGGAGTAGAAATGACTGAGGCGCTATACGATCAGGAACTAGACTCCAGAGAAGTTGGCAGGATTGCCCTGCTCAAGGAATTCTGGGCTTACTTCAGTGAAAATAGAGGAGCAGTCATCGGCCTCTTCTTTTTCATAGCCATTATTATCATCGCTGTATTTGCCGACTTTATTGCTCCCCATCTTCCCAACCAGCAATTTCGCGATGCCTTCCTCCAGCCGCCGTTCTGGCAGGAAGGGGGATCGCTGAAGTTTCCACTTGGCACTGATGCGGTCGGCCGGGATATTCTTTCCCGGTTGATTCACGGTGCCCGTTATTCACTTTTTATCGGTTGTGTGGTTGTTACCGTGGCCCTTGTCTTTGGCGTAATTCTTGGCCTGATCGCCGGTTTTTTCCGGGGCCGGACTGACACCATAATCATGCGGCTGATGGATATAATTCTTTCCTTCCCGAGTCTGCTGCTGGCCCTGGTGCTGGTTGCCATTCTCGGGCCCAGTCTGATCAATGCGATGATCGCCATCGCCATAGTCCAGCAGCCTCACTATGTGCGTCTCACCCGCGCCGCGGTTATGGGGGAGATGAACAAGGATTATGTCACCGCCGCCCGAGTCATTGGCGTGCGCAGAATGCGGCTGATGTTTGTGACCATACTGCCCAACTGCATGGCACCGCTTATCGTTCAGGCGGCGCTGAGTTTCTCCACGGCCATTCTCGACGCCGCCGCCCTCGGTTTTCTGGGTATGGGCGCTCAGCCTCCGACACCGGAGTGGGGGACCATGCTGGCCGAGGCCAGAGAATTCATCCTGCGGGCCTGGTGGGTTGTGACTCTGCCCGGCTGCGCCATCCTATTGACCGTTCTGGCCATCAACCTGATGGGCGACGGCTTGCGCGATGCCCTGGATCCTAAATTGAAACGGTCGTAGACGCCATGTCCCTGCTTGAAATTGACAACCTCTCTGTAGCCTTTCAGACTGCCGGCGGCCTTTTTACCGCTGTCGACAGGGTGTCTATCGACCTCGATGCCAGTGAGGTGATCTCCATTGTCGGTGAGTCGGGGTCCGGTAAATCCGTGTCAATGCTGGCCTTGATGGGGCTTCTGCCGTGGACCGCCCAGGTTACTGCGGATAAACTGGCGTTTGATGGCAGAGATCTGCTGAAAATGGAGAGCAGGGAGCGCCGGTCCATTATCGGCAAAGAGATCACGATGATTTTCCAGGAGCCGATGACCAGCCTGAACCCCTGTTTCACGGTCGGCTTTCAGCTTGGTGAAGCCCTGAAAACCCATTTGCACATGGACCGCAAAGAGCGGCGGGAGCGCTCCGTGGACCTGCTTAACCAGGTGGGCATTCCGGAGCCGCAGAAGCGGCTTTCGGCCTTTCCGCATCAGCTCTCGGGCGGTATGTCCCAGCGGGTGATGATCGCCATGGCCATTGCCTGCAGCCCCCGGCTGTTGATTGCCGATGAGCCGACCACCGCGCTCGATGTTACCATCCAGGCCCAGATACTCGATCTGCTGCTCAAGCTCCAGGAAGACACCAATATGGCTCTGGTGCTGATTACCCACGATATGGGGGTGGTTGCCGAAACGGCTGAGAGAGTCGTCGTCAAGTATGCGGGTCAGCAGGTGGAGCAGCAGAATATAAAGGGTTTGTTCGCCGACCCTCATCACCCGTATACCTCAGCTCTGCTGGCGGCCCTGCCCGAGAGGGCTCAAAGCAGGCACCTGCCATCCATTGCCGGGGTGGTTCCCGGGCAGTTCGACCGGCCCAAGGGCTGTCTGTTTTCACCCCGCTGCCAATATGCCACCGACCTTTGCCGAGCGCGCGAACCAGAGAAGGCGGCTGCACGATACGGTAGGGCACTGTGTCATTATCCTCTGGATAAGGGAATACCGATGAATCATCCGGATAACGAGGACAAGGACTAATGAGCGGCGAGATGATTCTGCAGGCTGTTGACCTTAAACGTTTCTACGAGGTCAGCCGCGGCGCCTTCAAGTCGAAATCGGTGCTCAAGGCTTTAAACGGCGCTACCTTTACCCTGGAGAAGGGCAGGACGCTTGCCGTGGTCGGTGAGTCCGGCTGTGGCAAATCGACTCTTGCCAGACTGGTGACGATGATCGAGCCTCCTACGTCCGGAGCATTGAGTATCCGTGGGGTCGATATTGTGGCCTCTGACCGGGCTATGAGAAGAAAATTGAAATCCAAGGTTCAGATCGTCTTTCAGGACCCCTATGGGTCGCTGAATCCCCGACAGAAAATTGGCCATGCTCTGGAAGAGCCGCTGCTTGTAAATCGTTCGATGACCAAGGATGAACGCCGCAGGGCGGCCCTGGAGATGATGGATCTGGTTGGTCTTCGCCCCGAGCTCTATGACCGCTATCCCCACATGTTTTCAGGCGGCCAGCGGCAACGGATCGCGGTGGCCCGGGCCCTGATGCTCAACCCTGAGGTTTTGGTGCTCGATGAGCCGGTTTCGGCTCTCGATGTGTCCATTCAGGCTCAAATTCTCAATTTGCTGGCCGATCTCCAGGACCGGCTTGATCTAGCCTACCTATTTATCAGTCATGACCTTAGCGTGGTCAAACATATCGCCGATGAGATCATGGTGATGTATCTCGGTATGGTCATAGAGAAGAGCAGCCGCGAGACGATTTTCAATCAACCCCGGCACCCCTACACTCAGGCGTTGCTTTCGGCAACACCAATAGCCGATCCCTTTCATGAAAAACAGAGAATAGTGCTGCACGGCGAATTACCGTCGCCAATCGATCCTCCTCCCGGTTGTTTTTTCAATCCTCGCTGCTCGAAAGCCACCGCTCGGTGCCTTGAAGTGTTTCCCGATATGCGTAAGCTAGGAGAGACCGAGGTAGCCTGCCACAATCCCATTGAAAAATAATCGAACTATCTTCCGATTTTTTTCCAGAAACAAGAAAACTTTTACTTTGTGCAAGGAGTGCGAGTGGGGCGCTGCTCTGCT
>CAJQNS010000180.1 GCA_905479735.1 uncultured Desulfofustis sp. | reverse complement strand
ATGGGAACGCTCGAGTACCACCGTATGTCCCTGGCTTTTAACCTCTTCCAGGAAGCAATCATCGCATACTTTGTCGCAGCCGTAAAAGGTTCTATAACAAATATCGCCGATGACCGAGTCAGCATTGCAGCTGTGAATTCTTGCAAGTGCTCTATTTATCCAGAGGATTCTGAAATCTTTGTCAAAAATTCCAAACGGCGCGCGAATGCTTTCAAGAATGGTTCCGCCGAGGCCAGAAAAGAGATCATCAAGTGCCAGTTCCCGACCTTTGTTCTTTCTCTCTTCTTCCATTTCAACCCTATTTCAAATATTTACCTTGAGGTTTAAGCACTAGGCTCAAGGTATCGTCTGCCTGGTTAATTCGCAAATTATTTCTGCTTGGAAGCGATTTGGCTGTCCATGACTGAGTTTACATTCATGTGAATTTGAGATTTGCAGAAGCAACTTCCATTCAATCTAAGTTGAAATGAACCAAAATTTTTCCCTGATCACCCTTGCGCCCCAATTTTTTGAAAATCTAACCTTGCCGGTGGAACCCTCTCGTTGGAAGATTTGTCCCGATTCTCATATAATCAGGAGAAACAAAATGTTGACTGCTCAAATTTACTTGAGAGAAAAGCTTGTTTGACTCTGGTATAGTGGTGCCTGCACCCGCTTATTCTGGAGCGATCACCGAGTCGGTTTGGCTTATCTGTTTCTAATCTCTGTCTGGTGTGTCCCATGAGTAATCCACGCTACTACCTTCTTATTATGTTCATCTTTTTGTGCCTGGTCACCCTGGTCTGTGCCCTGTTGTTTATCCCGCTCAAACAGGCCTTCATGTCCAATTGGGGCTTTAACGTGATCATTATCGGGGCCTTGTTAATTGGCATACTGCTGAATATTCGCCGGGTCATGATCCTGGAGCCGGAAATCAACTGGATCAAAATCTTCCGCACCGGCACCTCTGGTCTGTCAGTTGCCGAGAGTCCAGAACTTCTCAAACCGCTGGCCAAACATCTCGAAGGTCTGCACCGCGACAGATTCAGCCTGTCGGCCCTATCGCTGCGTACCGTGCTCGAAGGAATCAGGGGACGGCTTGATGAATCGCGCGAGATATCTCGTTATATCATAGGCCTGCTAGTCTTCCTGGGGCTGCTCGGTACCTTCTGGGGCCTGTTGGGAACCATAAGTTCAGTAAGCGGCATTGTGGGAGCCCTGGATATGGGCGACAACAACTACGGAGACATGTTCGAGGCCCTGAAAGCAGGCTTACAGGAGCCGCTTCGTGGCATGGGTACCGCTTTTAGTTCCTCACTCTTCGGACTTGGTGGATCCCTGATTCTGGGTTTTATAGATATTCAGGCCAATCATGCCCAAAACCGGTTCTTCAATGAACTCGAAGAGTGGCTATCTGGCGTCACCCAGCTTGTTGATAGAACACTGGGCAGCGATCTCGACCATGACGAAGAATCTTTCCAGCAGCCCCAGCCAGGTCCCGCTCAGTTGGATAGCCTCATCAGAGAGCTGCATCGCACCAACCTGCATATCAGGGCACTGCTGAGCAAGTCCGACGTACATCAGCAACATGCTGCCGAAGAACCAGATCAGGAGCCTTAGGAGCAGTCATGCGTTCAACTAACCGCTACTCCCAGGAGTCAGTCAGCATCTGGCCGGGCTATGTTGACGTGCTTTCAGCCCTGATCATGATCATCATTTTCGTGTTGCTGATCTTCACCTTGTCCCAATTCATTCTCAGCAATATTCTGACCAATCAGAACAGCGAGTTACAGGATCTGCATTCCCAGATTGCCGAAATAACGGCACTGCTTGGACTCGAACAGCAGAAAAACGAAGAAATGAATACGCAGATCGCCGCCCTGTCGACCGAAATTGATACCCTTATCACCGAGAACATGAACCTTGAGGGTAATATTGACTACTTAAACGAGAAGCGGGTTGAAGACTTCCAGGAGATTGAATTTCAGCTTAAAACAATCGCCAGTCTCCAGCAGGATATAAATGCCTTGAGGGATCTGCGCCAGCAGCTCGAAAAGGAGATCAGTAGTACGGTGGCAGCTCTGGAGAGGGAGCAGCAGGTGACCGCTTCCCTGCGGGACCGGAGCAAAACACTTGAGGCCCAGTTGGCCAGCGAACAGGAAAAAACGATACTAGCACAGAAAGACATTGAGCAGCGCGACATCAGGATCGAAGCCCTTGCAGCCCTGATCGGAGAGCAGCAGCAGGCCCTTGACCATCAGCGCAGCCTGACTGCCGATGCCCGGGCTGAGGTGGCGCTGCTCACCCAGAAAATCAATCAGCTGCGTGAGCAACTTCGAGAAATTGCCGATGCTCTGCGCCTATCGGAAATCGATCGCCAGCAGCAAAAAGAAGAGATCGGTGATCTTGGCAGGCGCTTGAACATTGAATTGGCTCGGAGAGTCAACGATCTAGAACAGTATCGCTCCGAATTCTTCGGCAGGCTGCGTGAAATACTCAGTGATAATCCACTGATCCGGGTCGAAGGTGATCGTTTTCTGCTGCAGGCAGAATTGCTTTTCCCCTCTGGCAATGCCGACCTGTCGGAACCAGGTAAACAGGAACTTGAGGCGCTGGCTGATGTCCTGAAAGACATTATCCCCGCTATTCCTGATGATCTGCAGTGGATCCTACGGATTGACGGTCATACCGACCGGGTTCCAATCAACTCATCTCGCTACTCCTCCAACTGGGAATTGTCCACAGCACGGGCCGTGTCTGTGGTCCGTTACCTGGCGAGCCGGGGTATTCCGGAGGAACGCATGGCTGCAGCGGGGTTCAGTAAATTCCATCCGATTGATCCTGCCGAGACGAGTGAGGCTTACCAGATAAATCGGCGTATTGAGATTAAACTGACCTCGCGATAAACATATGATTGAATTGATGAGACATTTATAGATTTAATGCAGCTTTACTAGATCAGGGTACCTTGAAAAGTTATGATTTTAGTTAAAGATCAAGGCTTATAGGGGATTGTACTGGAGTATAGATAATTGTTTCTATGAATAAAATGTGCTGCAGACACGGATAGCTGGTGACAACCTAAAATCAATATTCAAGAGGAACACATGACTGCAAAACGAATCTTTTTTACGGGTGGCTCGGGAAAAGCTGGAAAGCACGCGGTAGCCTACCTCCTCGAACAAGGCCATCGGGTACTGAATATAGACCTGGTGCCTCTGGATCACCCTGGTGTGGACAATTTAATCGCCGATATTACCGACTCCGGGCAGATGTTTAATGCCATGAGTTCATATGCCGGATTTGATGAGATGGAACCCGGCAACGGCGTTCCGAAATTTGATGCGGTCGTGCATTTTGCTGCCGTTCCACGGATCCTGATCAATCCCGACAATGAGACATTCAGGGTAAACACAATGGGGACCTACAATGTGATTGAGGCGGCTGTTAAGCTCGGCATCAAGAAGATTGTAGTTGCTTCTTCAGAGACTACCTACGGAGTCTGTTTCTCAGACGGTGAGACCAACCCGCACTCTTTACCGTTGGAAGAGAACTATGACGTCGACCCCATGGACAGCTATGGGCTGTCTAAAGTTGTCAACGAGGAAACCGCACGCAGTTTTCAGCGCCGCTCAGGCTTTGATATTTATGCGCTGCGTATCGGTAATGTGATTGAGCCGCACGAATATGCTGAGCTGTTTCCGGGCTATTTCAAAAATCCTGAAGTACGGCGCCGGAATGTGTTCTGTTATATAGATGCGCGTGATCTAGGGCAGATCGTCGATCTATGCCTGCAAAAAGATGGCCTTGGCTACCAGGTTTTCAATGCCGGAAATGACACCAACGGCGCGATCATTCCCAGCAAGGAGCTTGCCGAGCGATTTTTTCCAGGCGTACCCATAACCCGTGAACTGGCTGAACATGAGGCACTTTTTTCCAATCGCAAAATCAGAGAGGTCCTGGGATTTAAAGAACAGCACGACTGGCGCAAATACGTATAAACCGGGGCAAGGAGATAGGGCTAAAGAAAAAAGCGATTATGCAGATGTGCCTGGAGTGTTTTTGGGCATTGCCCATAGATGTATTTTCAAGTCAGAAAAGCTGGGGTGCCTCTAACGGACTTTGCTTTTCTTCAGGTATCCGTTGCCAATCTCAAGTATTTGAGCCAACAACCCAATTAACATTCCTGACAGGTTACGAAGAACCCCTACAGGTTGCGAAGAACCCCTTATATGCGGCACTGTTCGGTTTGACCACCCAGCGGCACACCAGCTTGTCCGGCTCCTGCCGAAGTTAATCCGCATCGAGGTGTGGCAGTCGCCTCATATGGAGTGGATTCAAAGTACTTTGCGTTTGATGGCTGCCAAAGCCAGGGAGCTGAGGCCCGGCGGTGAGACGATCATCACCCGTCTCGCCGACATTTTAGTCATCCAAGCCATTCGTACTTGGCTGGCAGAAGACCCCTCGGCGAAGACAGGCTGGCTCGGCGCTCTGCAAGATAAGCAGATTGGATACTCGATCTTGCTTATTCAACGGGATCCTGCCCGCGAGTGGACGGTCGCCTCGTTGGCA
>CAJQNS010000179.1 GCA_905479735.1 uncultured Desulfofustis sp. | reverse complement strand
CCGAATGTCAACTGCCAGTCAAGAAAACTGACTTGTCCGTATATTCCCTGGTTGAAGCCGAGATACACCACATCGACGAAAGTGAAAATCGGCACCAGCAGCAGGTAGGGCTTGCGGAACGGTTCCCTGATAAACGGCAGTATCAGCGCTCCAATGATGAGTAGCAGGGCCGGATGAAGGAAGAAGCTAGTCGTCATAGTAGTCTTCCTCCCGTTCGATGCCTGCCGAAGCCAGCCAGCGGGCAAAAAAGATCAGGACAGTACAGGAAACGAGACCGAATATGGACCAGAATCCTGGGATATGTTTCTCGACCCAGGTGTGGGCATGTGAGGTGTCCACCGTCATACTCCAGATCACTATGGCAGCCATGGTGCCGTAGAGAAAATAACGCACTCCCCGTCCCCGCTCTTTCAGAAAGTCGATAAACTGTATCATCCTGTCACCGCCTTGACGAAGGTCATCATGAAATTGGGGAAGATTCCAATTATTACCGAGATAAAACAGGCAATCAGAATCGGGATGAGCATGGACAGCGGCGCTTCCTTTATCCCCGTGTAGGGCTCGCCAGGCGGTAGCTTGCCGAAAAAGGCTCGATAGCTCACCGGCAGGAAATAGGCAGCGTTGAGCAAGGTCGAGGCCAGCAGGATCAGGAGGATACCGATCTGATGAGCCTGCATTGAGCCGACCAGCAGATTCCACTTGGAAACAAACCCTGCCACCGGCGGGGCGCCGATCATGGATAGAGAAGCGATCGCAAAGGCGCCGAAAGTAAACGGCATGACTTTGCCCAGCCCCTCCATTTCAGAGATTTCTTTTTTGTGGGCCGCCACATAAATGGCTCCGGCACAGAAGAACAGGGTGATCTTGGCAAAGGCGTGGTTGACGATATGGATCAGCCCGCCTTCGATGGCTGCCGGAGTGAGCAGGGCGACGCCCAGGATGATATAGCTGAGCTGACTGACAGTGGAATAGGCCAGCCGGGCTTTCAGGTTATCTTTGGATAAGGCGATCACCGAGGCAGCAATTATCGTGAACCCGACGAAGTAGGCGGTGGGTACCCCGAGGTTGAAGGCGTCCATCAGATCGACACCAAAGACATAGAGCATCACCCTGGTGGTGCAGAAGACTCCGACCTTGACGACGGCCACGGCATGGAGCAGTGCGGATACCGGAGTCGGTGCAACCATTGCGCCGGGCAGCCAGTGATGGAAAGGCATCACCCCGTTTTTGGCAAAACCGAACAGGCAGAAGATATAGAGCATCACCACCAGCCCTTTATTGACGCCGTCGGGGAAGATGCCGGTGGAAATATCGGTGGCAAAATCGAGTGTTCCGGTGAGCACGTAAATCAGAATCATGGCCGGTAGCAAAAAGGCCTTGGCGGTGGCGGTGAGATATACCAGGTATTTTCGGCCACCGTCATAACCTTCCTGATCCTGATGGTGAGCTACCAGTGGGTAGGTGCAGACCGAAACGATCTCGTAAAACAGATACATGGTGAACAGGTTGTCGGAGAAGGCAACACCGATGGCCCCGAAAATAGCGATGGCAAAGCAGGCGTTGAACCTGGTTTGGGCATGTTCTTTGAGACCGCGCATGTAGCCCATTGAGTAGAACACAGCAATGGTCCACAATGATGAGGCGACCATGGCGAAAATCATCGACATCGGGTCAGCTCTCAGCGATATGGTAACGCCAGGCAAGATTGTGAACAGGTTGTAATACAGAGTCTTGCCTGCAAATATCGTTGGGACCATAGAGCAGACTACGACGAAAAGGGCGATCGATGAGACAGATGAGATCGTTTCCCTGATGTTTTCATCTTTGTCAAGAAGCATCACCAAGATCGAGCCGATCAAGGGAATGAGTACGGCCAGGAGCAGTTTCGACGTGGTGATGATGGTGTCGTCCATGATTTCTTCTAGCCTTTGAGGTTGACCAGCTCTTCAGCATCTACCGTTTTAAATTGACGATACACGGCAACGACGATTGATAGGCCGATGGCTGCCTCGGCAGCGGCAATGGCCATGATAAACAGAGTGAATATCTGTCCCACTGAAGGGTCCGGGGCCAGAAATCGATTAAATGACATGAAGTTTATAGACACTCCGGCCAGCATAAGTTCTGCGGCGATAAGCATGCCGATGAGGGTTTTTCTGGTGACCAGGCCGTAGACCCCGAGACTGAAAAGCATGGCGCCGAAAACCAGGTAGGTAGTCAGGTATTGATGGATCGAGAGCAGTGCCATAATTAGTTTCTCCCTCCCCTGGCGATAACGATCGACCCAATGATGGCGATCAGCAAGACGATCGATATCAGTTCGAAAACCATCGAATAGGTGGTCAGAAGATGAATGCCAATCTCCCTCACCGAACCAGAGGCAATTTTTGCACTGGCCTGCCAGTCTGTTTTCAGGGCAAGCATGGTCATCGCAGCGAAGATGAGCGCGGCGATCATGAAGCCGATGGGGCCGGAGAGCAGATTGGTGGGGCTTTTTTTGAGCTTTTCCTCGGGAGCCGCCAGCATGATCGCGAAAGAGATGGTGACGCAGATGGCTCCCACATAAATGAGGATCTGCATCATCGCCATGAACGGCGAATTAAGGAAATAATAGAACCCAGCCACTCCTGTGAAACAGATCACAATGCCGGACAGGGCCCTGATCAAACGCTCGGCGGTGGCGGCAATGATCCCGCCGGTCAGGGTGACGCCGATCATGATCAGAAATACCAGACCTACCATACCGTCGGCGCTGAAAAGGGTGGGGGGCGGGACGGGGGTCATTGGTTTTGTTCCTCTAGTCGTTTGAGGAGATCCATAATGAAATCCTCTTTTCTGGTGGAGGCCAGATTGTATTCGTTTGAAAACTGTAAGGCGTTGAAATTGCACGACTCCACACAGGAGCCGCAGAGCGAGCAGGTGGTGAAATCAAGGATATAGCTGGTCAATACCTTCTTTTTTGATCCTTCAGGCTTCACACCGCCAAGACTTATGCACCCTGAAGGGCAGGCTCGCTGACACATCGAACAGACTATGCAGTTGGGCTTTCCTTCTTCATCGCCGATGAGTTCTATATGACCCCGAAAGCGGCGGTACATCTTCACCGACTCGTGCGGGTAGTTGAGGGTGACCGGCCGACGGGGAAATTCTTTCAGCGTCACCCACATGCCGTCGAGCAGTGATTTGGTACCGCTAATAAGGTCTGTAAAATAACCGCCCATATCAGAACACCTTGAGCAATCCTGCGGTCAACAGCAGGTTAAAAAGCGAAATTGGTATCAAATACTTCCAGGATAAATTCAAAAGTCCGTAAATAGTCGTTCGCGGAAAGGTCCAGCGGATCCAGATAAAAACGAAAATTATCAGATAGATTTTCAGCAGAAACCAGCCCACGTTGTGAGTAAACGGGAAAAATCCGAGATCGCCGATCGGGCAGGACCAGCCTCCGAGAAAAAGAATCACGGTCAAACAGGCGCCGATGACGATGTTGGCATACTCGCCCATGAAGAACAGCCCAAAGCCCATGGATGAGTATTCGGTGTGGAAACCGGCAACCAACTCGCTCTCAGCTTCGCCCAGGTCGAAGGGCGCCCGGTTGGTCTCAGCCACTGAACAGACGAAAAGAATCAAAAAGGATATGGGCATCAGCAGATTGAAGCCGACCTGCTTCTGCAGCGGCCAGATGTTCCAATGCCAGAAACCGCCGAGTTGGCTCTGGACGATGTCGCCCAAGTTGAGTGAACCGGAAATCATCACGATGGTGATGGTGGTGATCATCAGCGGGATTTCATAAGCTACGGTTTGGGAAACCGCCCGTACCGAGGATATCATCGAGTACTTGTTTCTCGAGCCCCAGCCTGCTACCAGAAGCGACATACTTCCAAGGGCAGCGAAGGCGAATATCATCAGTACGCCGACATCTATGGGATGGGCGACGATGCTGTTGCTGAAAGGGATGGTGACAAAGCTGATCAGGGCCGGAAACATGGCCAGTACCGGGGCGACCATGAAAATAGCCTTGTCGACGCCGCCCGGAATGAGCAACTGTTTGGTCATCAGCTTCAGGCCGTCGATTGGTGGTTGCAGCAATCCCCAAGGCCCGTTTTCCATCGGTCCGGGGCGACGCTGGAACAATCCGGCTCCCTTGCGTTCGCACCACACCAGGTAGGCCGCGTTGGCCCCGACGAAGCAGATCGCTATGAAAACCGCGAGAACCACGTTGAACAGTGTCAGACTCATGCTTGTCTCCGTTACCGATCCATTTCCGGAATGACCAGGTCGAGGCTTCCCATAAATGCCAAGGCATCAGCGATCAGCATGCCCCTGCAGGCCTCATCGAACAGGTGCATGTTTGAATAGGTTGGTGACCGCAGCTTCAGCCGGTAGGCATTTTTACTGCCGTCGCTCACCATTCTGATACCGAAATTACCCCGCGCCGTTTCAACAGCGGCAAAATAGTCTCCAGGCGGCGGTTTGATGAGTTTCGGCTTCTTTTTGGGGTTCACCGGGCCGTCCGGCAGCTTGTCCAGGGCCTGTTCAATGATGCGCAGGCTCTGTTCCATTTCGTCCATGCGCACCAGGTAACGGGCGTAGCTGTCACACTCCCCATAGACGGGTACCTCGAAATCAAACTCCGGATAGACCGAATAAGGTTCATTGCGGCGCACATCGTAATTGATGCCCGAGCCGCGTGCCACCGGACCTGTGGCGCCATAGCGCTGGCACATGTCCTGATCGACAGGGCCGTGGTCTTTCAACCGTCTCATGAGGATGATGTTACCGGTGACCAACTTGGCGTACATTTTTAATTCTTTGCGCATCCGCTTGATGAAGGCCCGGGTACCGCTGATAAAATCGTCGTCTATGTCGTTGTAAAGTCCGCCGAATCTGAAGTAGCAGTAGGTGAGCCGTGAACCGGTGACGGACTCGAGCAGGTCGAGGATCTGTTCCCGGTCGTCGAAGCAGTACATCAGTGGGGTGAACCCACCGAGGTCGAGAACATAGGCACCCAGCCAGACCAAATGGGATGAGATCCGGTTGAGTTCAACCGTAATAACCCTTATGTACTCGGCCCGCTCAGGGACCTCGATGCCACAGGCCCGTTCGACAACCAGCGCGTAGCCGTGATTGAAGGCCATGGCGGAGAGGTAATCCAGCCGGCCCATATTGGGCATGAACTGTGGATAAGTTCGGTTCTCGGCCATTTTTTCGTGCATCCGATGGATGTAGCCAAGTACCGTTTCGGCATTGTAAATGTATTCGCCGTCCATGGTCATTTTTACCCGCAGCACCCCATGGGTGGCCGGGTGCTGGGGCCCGACGTTCAGTACGAAGGTTTCATCCGGCTGCAGGCTAATAGGCTCGGTCATGCTTTGAAGTCCTTCAGAAGAGGATGAAAATCGGCATCTTCCGGGAGCAGCAGGGGAACGAGATGCGGGTGTCCATCAAAAATGATGCCGAAAAAGTCGTGGGTTTCCCTTTCATGCCAGGAGGCGCCGGTATAGATGGGGGTGATGCTTGGCAACTGAGGAGCAGAACGCGGGAGTCTGGTGCGCAATACCGTGCGGCATAGATCGAAATCGTAGCGGCTGAAATCGTACACAACCTCGAGCTGGTCATCTTTAATCCAGTCGACGCCGGTAATCGATTCCAGATAGTAACCCAGATCAAAAATGATCTGCACGGCTTCTAGCAGTTGCTCAGACTCTAACTGAACGTCGAGATGAAAACCTTTGAGGAGATAGTCCTGTTCGATAATACCGTTGCCCCTGGGCACCGGCTTCTTTTCACCTTCCTCCGCGTCATCGGGTTCCGGTTCGGATGGGGGCAGGTCAGCAAACAGCGTGGAAAGGGCTTCTTTGGTCTTTTCCTGAATTTTCATAAATAGAGTTCCCGAAAAGCTCAGCTCTCGTCTGAACCGGATTCGCGCCACTCAGGCTTTACTTTCGGCCATCGCCGCCAGCCGGTTATCTTGTGTTCGAGTTCAATGATTCCTTCTATCAGAGCTTCCGGTCGTGGTGGACATCCCGGAACATAGACATCCACCGGCAGGAATTTGTCTGCCCCTTCGACGATGCCGTACTGTCCCTCAAAGACAAATGGTCCGCCTGAGATTGCACAATTGCCCAGGGCGATGACCCACTTTGGCTCGGGCATCTGGTCGTAGAGGGTTTTGATACCGGGGGCCATTTTATTCGATATGGTGCCGGCCACAATCATCAGGTCGCTCTGCCGGGGCGACGGCCTGAACACCTCGGCCCCAAATCTAGAGAGATCGAAACGGGCGGCCCCGGTGCACATCATTTCAATGGCGCAGCAGGCAATACCAAAAGTCAGAGGCCAGAGCGAGTTAGCCCTACCCAGGGCAATAACTTTGTCGGCAATGGCAAACTGAACAAACGATGATGGAATAGTGTCTATTGACGGAGGTACGTCTTTCGTTCCCAATTAAATACTCCCTTGATCCAGGCATAAACAACTGCCAGTGATAAAATACCAACAAACAGGATGATTTCGATGAAATCCCTGATTACGAACATATCATCATTGTAGGCGAGAGCGACGGGGAATAGAAAAAGGACATCGACGTCAAAGGCGAGAAAGATCAAGGCGTATAGGTAAAAGACAACCCCGTAACGAATCCAGCTGTCACCGATCGGGTCCATCCCGCATTCGATAAATTGATCGGTGTTGTTAGCGATCTGCCTGGTTTTTCGGGGCATGAAAAGCTGGACGATAACGATCGGACCCAGGGCAAAAGTCAGACCACCGAGAGTAAAGGCGGTGATCCAGAGAATATCGTCCCGATAGAGAAAAACGGAAAAATCCATGCAAAGGTCTCCGTTATCATGTATGAAAACAGCCGTTTAGATCGTTCATAGATCGGCAAAATTGCAGACATCTTATAGAACCATTGGGGTAGTGTCAATTTTTTTTTAGAGCCACAACGTGGTGTTAAGTATGTTTAATTGGCTGTATTGAATCAATATTTTGCATTTTTTCACGATACATTGTTTGGTAACTTTTTTTTTGCAAACAATGATTTAGTGTGCATT
>CAJQNS010000178.1 GCA_905479735.1 uncultured Desulfofustis sp. | reverse complement strand
GGGAGACGTGGTGATAAAGCCGTCGGGGCCATGTGATGATGAGGTCTGTCGAACCAGCGCTGTACCGCCGATCGGCAGGAAAGCTGGAACCATGGAGTCGGTTGACGCGGCAAACGGTTGGTATGGGAGGTTTGAGGAGTTCTCCTCAGAACCTGCTCTGGTCAGGACCTCAATCTCAGTTAATTCCTCTTCGGAAACGGATTCCTTGGTCATTCCGATTTCTTTGTTCGAGGCGACAAATACCGGACAGCGATAGGTTTCAGCCAGGTTAAAGGCCTGACAGGTCAAATTATAGCAATCTGCAGAATTGACCGGGGCAAGGACTATTACGGGAAGCCCCCCGCTGTTTCCCCAGCGTAGAAACTGTATGTCCGAATCCGCTCCCTTGGTGGCCGATCCGGTTGATGGTCCAAGACGCTGAACATCAATAATAACCAGTGGAATCTCGCCGGCGATGGCAAAAGAGATCTGTTCGCTAAACAGGCTGATTCCTGGACCGGAAGTGGCAGTCATCGTTTTGAGACCGGCCATTGAAGCTCCAATGCAGAATCCGATGGAGGCAATTTCATCTTCACCCTGCAAACAGATCCCTCCTCCAGGCGGCAGCATATCGAGCATATGCTGATAGATGGTGGTGGCCGGGGTGATCGGATAACCGGCAAAGAAGCTGCAGCCAGATTTTACTGCTGCCCGGGCAGCGGCTTCATTGCCGTCTATGAAAAATCGCTGGGTCGTCACCTGCTGCTAGCTGCCTCTTGTCGCAATTTGTGTCTCTCTATTTAAGAAGAAAACCTTTTGACTGCAGGAAGGGGAGCATATGTGGCCTCGCTTCTTTAACCAGCATATCCGAGATCTGCTCACTCCAGGAATTATCCTTTGTTCCACCGGTACGGGTACTATAATAGCGGCGAACCTGCTCATCGTAATCGCTAATCAATTGGCGATCACCATCATTGTTGTAGTGATGCTGTTTGAGAATTACTTCGACGGGCAAGCGTGGCTTTATTTCGGGGTCCTGGGCCGGGTAACCGAGGCACATACCAAACACCGGATAGACCTTGTCCGGAAGCCTGAGTAGTTTATCCACCTCACCAATCTTGTTCCGAATTGCACCGATATAGCAGCCGCCAAGACCTATTGATTCTGCCGCGACGAGAACATTTTGAGCGAACAAGGCACAGTCAACCGAAGCGGTAAGGAATTGCTCGGTGAATCCGGATAACATCTCAGCTTCATGCATGTCGCAGGCTAATTGATGACGCTGCATGTCAGCGCAGAAGACAAGAAACACAGGAGATTCTTTTATATAAAGTTGCCCGGCGGCGGCATCGCAGAGCTGTTCCCGGCAGTCTGCGTCGGTTACCTGAATTACCGTGCAGGCCTGAATAAAACTTGAAGTCGCCGCACTTTGCCCGGCCAGGATAAGCTCCTCGACGATTTCCTGAGCTACAGGGTCTGGCTTGAACTTTCTTATGGACCGGTGGGACTTCAACAGTTCGATAACTTTGTTCATGATGATACTTATTTGGCAGAGATTGTTGAGTTGACTGACCAGCGGATTGTTTGACCCGCAAAGAAGGGGCTTACATCTCCGTAATAGTCTGGGACCTGCCAGGCTGTCGGTGAGAGCACAACCGTCTTTTCCGAAGGCGTTATCCGGTAACGCCGGCAGGCGTTGGTACTGATGAAATCCTGAAGCCTGTCGAGGCATCCGGCGTCTTCAAAGATCTGGGCCAGAAGGGGAAGGGCGACCGGAGCGGAGAACACCCCTGCGGCGCAGCCAATGCATTCTTTTTTGTGGCGGGGGTGGGGAGCCGAATCCGACCCGAACATAATCTGCGGGTGACCACCAAATACCGCTTCTCGCAGTGCGCTTCTGTCTCTGGGGGTTTTGGCTACCGGCTTGCAGAACAGGTCAGGCCGCAGCAGATCTCCGAGAACATCGTCCAGGGTAATCATAAGATGATGCAGGGTCACTGTCGCTGAGAGATTAGCGAATTCGTCGAGCAGTTCGACCGCGTCGGCGGTCGTAATGTGCTCCATAATGATATGCAGCTCTGAAAAACGATTGGCGAGGGACCTGTAGACATCCAGGAACTCGGACTCGCGATCAAGCACAAAACCATTGGTTTCGCCATGAACGAGCAGGGGAATCTTCAATTCCTGCATGAGGGACAAGGTTTCCTCTATCGCGCTGAAATCGGATACCCCAGCCTCACTCTGGGTGGTTATTCCCGCCGGGTAAAGCTTTATTCCCAGTATCTGTTCTCTGGATTCTTCCAGTTCCTGACGACTGTAATTTTTGAAAAACAGGGTCATGTAGGGTCTAAAATTCTTTCCGGTACAATAAAACTCGATAGCCTGACGATAGTTAAGCAGATAATCAAGACTATCAACCGGGACGACAAGATTGGGCATGATCACCGCCCCGGCAAAGTGGTCAGCCGACAAAGGAACAGTGAGATCGAGCATATCACCTTCTCTTAGGTGCAGGTGCATGTCCAGTGGCGATTCTAAGGTAATGTCCATTGGTTTGGCCTTAAGGTGATGAAGATTGGGGTTAATCGATAGATTTACACATTGATGGCGTAAGATTTCTCTTTTACTCCATCAGTCTTTACAACAAACAAACCCTGGTGATCGGAAAACCACTGACGGGTAAGTATTAACTGGTGGTGAGGTATCCGGGCCTGCTGTTGTGCCTGACCAATTACCAGGTTGTTTTGAAGGGTGGTCATATAGGAGAGCAGAACGCCGAAAGAGACGAGCAGAACGAAGCCGATGATTAGGATGAATTTGTACTTCATTTTCTTTATATGCAGGTGCATGGGGTGATCTAGAAGGAAATCTCTTGTAACGTTAATTTCATCAATCAGCAAGCTGAGTCAAGGTGATTGAACAACGTTTTACCATGAACACAGTCGAAATTGACATTTGTTTGTTACTGATTGGTAACGCATTCCGTTGGTTCGAAGAAATTTGGGTGCAGGTCAGTTTTATAATTTTTGCTGGATTTGTTATTAACTTTTCCAAGAGCTTAATTCGGTGTCTAACCAAAGAGCATACATTTGTGCATGGCGACCTCTTAAGGCTACCTTGAAAAATTAGGATTTTTATTAAAAAAAAGGCGTGTATGGAAATTTTACCGCAGGCCGAGTTGATATGTCGAGGATATAATTCCCAGACACAACGCAGAGTTTGGGCAAAAGACA
>CAJQNS010000177.1 GCA_905479735.1 uncultured Desulfofustis sp. | reverse complement strand
CTATTTATTTGTAGCGTAACCAGCCATATAAATTGAAGAATGTGGCCACGTGTGCCAAAGTTTTTTTGATTCGAAGTTGACCTTGGAGGTCTGATTTTTGCGGTTCTTCTCAAGCCTTATCGCGAAGTATCCGTAACCTATAAGCAGAGGTCATTCACGATCTCACCATCTTTGAATACAATCAACTGACCAGGCGAGAATTCACACCATTCTTCACTTGAAAGAGGTTCTGAAGCAATAATATAGCCAGCTTCTTCCCTCCCCTTTTCTATATCTAAATTCACTTCGATATCTGTATCCCGAAACTGCGTGATCGCAAATGGATACTCCCGATATAGGTAATGGAGTGGTCTCTGACCATGCACGTCACGATAGGCAAATAGATGTATACCATCTGAAAAAAGCACGTTGAAGGAGCCTGAACATTCTACATTGATGTACAACAGCTGCTGATAGATGTGTCTTGCATCGGCGTCGTTGTACCCCACATACTTACCTTTGAAAATGGGCTTGATTTGCATTCCTCTCAATTGGGCCAACAACCAACAGAAAGATCGTTCACTGTCAGTATCACCTGCAGGATAGTAATATCGCATTTTCAAAAGCTCTGGATAGTACAACGTGCCATTGTGTGCGAACAGCCATTGCCGACCATTGAAATATCTATCAAAGGGATGGTTATTTGAGTGATTTACGTTTCCACTCGATGACTTACGGATATGGGCGATTACTATCTGTGAACTTAAACGGGGGTAGCTCTGCAGATACTATGCAAGGTGGCTCTCAGTGCCAGTAATGGCTTCCTTAAAAATAGATGCGGTAGAACCATGCTCAGGGTAATACCCAATCCCCCACCCTTCTGGATTCTTTTCAGAGCCCGACAGCAATCCTGCGAATGAAAAAGTAGGATTGATTTGTCTATTGAATGTGAGTCCAAGTATTTCACACATGCGTTTGTACTCTGATGCTCCTCCATACCCATTAGAGAAGAGAGGAAGCGATTTACTCGCTTGAGCTGGATTTGTAAGTTTACTGCAGCGCGTGTAGTGATTTGAGGTTTCTCTAGCGAGAACCGGTTTTAATGCCCTTTAAATGCTGTTGTTGCACGTATCCCATGTCAGGCCTTACCTCTGCTCATACCTGCCAGATTTGACTAATTTTCCGCGTTTCTCAGGGTAGAAATACAGCCAGGCGGTTACGGTTCTTCCTTCTTTAGTCTCAAATTGATCCTTTTCACGCCGGTACCACTCAGGATGCCCCTCAAGTCTGTCAATGATCTTGAGCGTAAGTTCATCTACTCGGTAGAGTTCTCCGTAGATATGAGATACTGCCTCGCCCTTGAATACGAATGGAATGCCAGATGCATACAAAGAATATTTCTCTAGAGTCTTGGCGGCTCCAACCCATTCTGACCCTTCAAGCAGGTAGTGGTTTGAAAAACCTTTTTTAAGGGTGCCGTAGACAAAAATTGTATGTTCCATTTCCGTATCTTGCTTAGTGATACTTACTCAAATATCTGTAATTAAACACAATTATACGACCTTAGCGTAAGTACAACAACCGTTAACAGCACTCATGTAACTGAATTTACATCAAATATACAAAGACAAAAGGAAGGAAGAATAGATGCTAATGGAGGAGTTTATGAACAGAAAAACTCCCAAAAGATGGTGAAGATCAACAGTACTGACGGTCACCTTGAGGATCGGCTGCCGATTATTTACAGACATATAAGGAGGCATCTCCGACGGAGAGAAATGTCAGAAACACCTACCTTTGATTTGGCAATGTTAAATTTACCGATGAGTTGCTGATATTAACTGCACAGGAAGAAGGTTAACCTAATTGATATGGTCTGCAACTGGGACTTGCCAGGAGACATCTTCGACTGCCCAAATCTCTTGAAGAGCAAGATTGGAACAAAGAGAGTTAGACATATTCAAATTGAGACTTGCGATACTATCTCCTTTTATTTGCAGCCCGTTAATAAGTGATTAAATCTTGTAACACTTCTGGGGTTATTTTTTTGCCTCATATCTGTCACACTTTGACTTCAATTATTTTTTTCAAAAGCGGATAGCATTTCAAAGAGGAGAAGACAATGAAGATGGTCACAAGTTGTTTAGCCGTTTTAATATTGTTTAGTTGTAGTTCTGCACTAGCCACAACATCGGCCATGTTTGACAAAGAACATGCCATTCCAGGCAAGAAAGAATTTTCACCTTATGTAAATCGATCCTATCCGACCAACGTCTATTTCGGCGATACCCATCTTCATACATCTCTATCAATGGATGCTGGGACATTCGGAAATCGTCTTGGACTTGATGATGCCTATCAATTTGTTCGCGGAGGTGAAGTTACTGCATCGAAGGGATTTAAAGCTAAATTGGGAGAACCTCTGGATTTCGTCGTGATCGCCGATCACTCAGATGGTATGGGGTTTTTCGATATGTTCGCCACTGGCGACCCATCTGTGATGGATAAAGATGAAGGTCGAAGGTGGAACAAGGCTATTGCTGAAGGCGGTCAGGCTTCGGTTGATGCGGCCCTGGAAATTATCACCCTCTTTTCCCAGGATAAATTTCCCTGGCCGACAAATGACCCTGAATTAATGAAACCGGTCTGGCATGAAGTTGTTGAGGCGGCTGAAAAATATAATGATCCGGGAGCCTTCACCGCCTTTATTGGCTATGAATGGACCTCGCTTGTCAAAGGAAACAACTTACACCGGGTGGTAATTTACAGAGACGGCCAGATCCAAGCCAAACAGACGCTGCCCTTCACCTTGGCTGACAGCGCCGATCCAGAAAATTTATGGGAAGCCATGCAGCGCTACGAGGATAAAACCGGCGGGGATCTGCTCGCCATTCCGCATAATGGCAACCTAGCCAACGGCATCATGTTCGATGTCGAGACCCTGTCCGGCAAGCCGATTGAAAAACACTATGCTGAACTGCGCCAGAAATGGGAACCGTTATATGAGACCACCCAGATCAAAGGTGACGGTGAAGCCCATCCCTTACTATCACCGGATGACGAATTTTCCGATTATGAAACCTGGGACCTCGGCAATCTTGATATGAGCCAGGCAAAAACAGATGATATGTTGGCCGGTGAGTATGCCAGATCAGGGTTGAAACGCGGACTAGAATTTGAGGAGAAATTAGGTGTCAATCCCTATAAATTCGGTCAGATCGGCAGCACAGATTCCCACACCTCGATGCCTGCGGTTGAAGAGAACAATTTCTTCGGTAAACACTCTGGGGTTGAGCCTTCAGCAGAGAGGGCAATGCACGTGACCCTGGGCGGTGAACAGGGCAAAATCATGGGCTATCAGATGGCCTCATCCGGATATGCTGCCGTCTGGGCAACCGAGAATACCAGAGAGGCAATCTTTGATGCTATGGCCCGCAAAGAAACCTATGCAACCACCGGTAGCAGAATGAAAGTACGGTTCTTTGGCGGTTGGGACTTCAGTGATGAAGATTCCTTCTCACGGATGCCTGCCGATGCCGGCTATAAAAAAGGAGTGCCGATGGGCGGAGACCTGAATACGGCACCTGAAGGTAAATCACCAACTTTTCTGGTGGCTGCGCTGAAAGATTCGATGAGCGGCAATCTCGATCGGATACAGGTAATCAAGGGTTGGATAGATAAAGATGGCGGTAGTCGTGAGCGAGTTTATGACGTCGTCGTTTCTGGCAGCAGGGAGATTGGCTCCGATGGCCGCTGCCTGACTCCCGTCGGAAACACGGTTAACATCGAAAAAGCAACCTGGACCAATTCCATAGGCGCTCCCGAACTTATCACCGTCTGGAGTGACCCTGATTTCGACCCGACCCAGCGAGCCTTCTATTACGCCAGGGTTCTTGAGATTCCTACCCCCCGATGGACCGCTTTTGAAGCATTGCGGTTCGGCATCGAGATGCCAGCAGAGGCTGAGATGGTCACCCAGGAAAGGGCCTATACTTCGCCGATCTGGTATACGCCATAATTAGCCGGATCAAAAAATCCTGACTTAGCTGAGGTGGAACGCTTTGGGCCACCTCAGCTAGCTGATTTGATATTGCCCGCTGAAACCTAAGCCAACCACCTGTAAACCCATGATTAAGGTATTTCCTGTTTATCTTCAATTTCACCCTGGTGGACTGTCCGGCCCATCAAACTGAAGATAAACAGAGATAATTCGGCAAGATTTGGATTGCCAGATGACATCTCTTGATGCACTAAAGTCGATTAATATACGCTAAGAAGTGTCGAAATATTTCACACTCCAAACGTCTTCGTCCCCCTTCATTATAAGTATTGGTAGCCCTTGACTTGTTGATAGTTATTCCTAACTTGAAAATTGGTCACGAGTAGGAAAATACTTCTCTGAAAGTTCATATGACTGCTATCGGAGGACATTGCTACAAGGTTTACTCTGTAATAAGCAATTTGCTTCTCAGCATTGAATTATACTCAAACTAAGTCATCAAGAGGACAATGATGAAAATTCTAAAACTACTATCAAGACCCATTTCAATTGTCGTGTTTCTCACGTTGAGTTACTCGATAGTGATGGCGGAAGAAGAACCTCTTCCACAGGTTCTCCTAAAAAACGTTAACATTTTCGACGGCAAAAGAGACAGTCTCGCCCAAGGAATGGATGTCCTTGTTGAAGGAAATCTCATCAGAAAAATTGGAAAGGGATTGCAGGGCGTCAATGCAACGGAAATTGATGGTGGTGGCCGTACTCTTATGCCAGGTTTGATCGATGGTCATGCTCACGTGATGATTAACGCTCACTTTGATACGGTTGAGAAGGATTATGACCTAACCGATCTTTCATATCGGGCAACAAAAGTCGCAGAACGATTTCTTTTGGATGGTTTCACATCAGTACGGGACATGGGAGGACCGGTATTTGGGCTGAGAAGAAATATTGATGATGGTTTGGTCGTCGGGCCTCGGATATTTCCATCAGGTGGCTTCATCTCACAAACCTCGGGCCATGGTGATTTTCGTGATCGTTCAGATGCTGGATTCTCAATCAACGATGCAGGCGATTTGTCAAATTTCGAGCGTATGGGCATTGGAACAGTGGCCAATGGTGTCCCGGAAGTTCTTGCGGCAACCCGTCTCAATTTGAGAAATGGTGCAACCCAAATTAAAATCATGGCTGGCGGTGGTGGTTCCTCCCGCTTTGATCCTATTGATACAACTCAGTACTCAATTGAAGAAGTGACAGCAATTGTTGAGGCTGCAAAAGATTGGGGTACCTATGTTGCAGCCCATGTGTTTACCGACCGTGCTGTGAATCGTCTTCTTGATGCAGGCGTAAAGACAATGGAGCACGCTTTTTTTATCAGCGAAGAAACGATGCAGAGAATGGCGGAAGAAGGAGCTTATGCCGTTCCACAAATGTGGGGAATTTCGCCAGATCTGGCTCGTAATCCCCTAATGCCTCCCGACAAGATTCCTATGGTTAAAGCCCTTGGAGAAGAATACAAGGATGTCGGCCGGAATCTTCTTAAACATGGAGTTAAGGTGGTCTTCGCCTCAGACTATGTCGGAGTTTTCGCAGATGCCGAGCGTGCTCGCCGCTATGAAATATATTGGAGAACCCAAGTTTTTGACAGCAACTTCGAGGTCCTGAAACAGATGACCTCTACCGCAGGTGAAATGTTGTCTTTGTCCGGCCTCCGAAACCCTTACCAGGCCGGGAAATTGGGCGTAATTGAGGAAGGAGCTTATGCCGACCTGATCGTTGTAGACGGAAACCCATTAGAAGATATTACTGTGATTGGTGGTACCGACAAGTGGTTCGATGCTGAACCGGAATATAAGATTATCCCAACCATTCATCTCGTTATGAAGGGCGGAAACATCTATCGCAACGAGATTGATGGTCGGTTGTCCCCAGCGGCTATTAGTTATAAGGAAATGAGTTATGAGGGGATTATAGAATCTCCGGGAACTCCTTATTGATTCATAATTCAATATCTTGAGGTCCGATTGTAGTATATCGATAAAATCGGAACTCAAGATAGCCCATGGAAATATCTCGCAAATAATATTTGTTCTCAACCAAAGATTATTCCTGTATCTACAATTTTTATCAGCGGAGCA
Source organism: uncultured Desulfofustis sp. (assembly GCA_905479735.1). Lineage (GTDB taxonomy): Bacteria > Desulfobacterota > Desulfobulbia > Desulfobulbales > Desulfocapsaceae > JABDQA01. The sequence goes on along the minus strand of CAJQNS010000177.1, from coordinate 3,414 downwards.
TGCTGCTTCATCAAACTGAAGATAAACAGGAAGCTCAAATAGTAATAGAGTATTTATGATTGAGATTGCCAGGACAATTGTATCCTCTAACTCAGATTCACCGGTTTCAGTTATTTTTCAGAAGAGAAACGGACATATCAGTAAAAAAATAAACCTTTCCAAAAGTGTACTATGTATTCCCTACATAATCATTTCTTAGCCGGCATAAGGCTGTATCCTCTTACATTGACATACCCAAATGAGCTTATTACCTGTAGCTGGTGTGATGTAGATTATGGAGCATCGCCGGGTCGCAGATAGTTTGTTATCCCAATGGACGGAATCACATCAGATTCACAACGTCGATGGAGAATATAGTCATGGAAAAAAATAATATCAAAACACCACGTTGGCACTTGCGCGCGTTTCTAATTGTTGCCGTTACGACAGCGATAATTGCTATTGGTGCACATTCAGTTTATGCCGATAGCCAGACATATGCCGCAAAGGTACCTGACAAAGTTCTGACGCCCAATGTGGTCGAGTCAGAGCGCCTGGGTACGCTCAACTTTTTCGACGGTTTACCTTCACAGGAATCTGTGGACAAGTTATGGGATAATCTCGATTTCATGCGCGGCGTCGACGCCTTTCTGCATGGCATCCCGGCGACCTCGATCCATGCCTTTTGCGGGGGGTTGAGAGAGGTAGGCGTGCCGCCCTTCGTGGCAGGTATCACCGAAGAACTTCTGGACGCACGCACGCTGATGTTGACCCCGAATACGACCACCATGTACGTACTGACGTGCATCGACACCAAGACGGGCCCGGTCGTCATGGACGTGCCGCCGGTTACCCTTGGCCCTATCGATGACGCATACTTTCGCTGGGTGACAGATGTGGGCTTCACCGGCCCCGATCAGGGCCGTGGCGGGCGCTACCTGTTCGTGCCGCCGGGTTTTGAGGGAGAACTTCCAGAGAATGGCTTCCACGTCGTGCAATCGCCGACCTACAAGAACTGGATGCTGATGCGCGCCTTCGTCCTCGACGATGGGTTGGAAGGCACCGTCAAACGTATCAAGGACCATCTACGGATCTTCCTCTTCAGCGAAATCGCTAATCCGCCTGAGCAGGAATTCGTGAACCTGACCGGCGTGCAGATGAACACGATCCACGGCAACGATTTCTCATTCTATGAAGAACTGAACGCCACCGTGCAGTATGAGCCACCGGAAGCATTTCCGCCGGAAATTGCCGGGATTTTCAACAGTATCGGCATTAAGCACGGAGAGCCCTTTGACCCTGACGAGCGGCTGCGGAACATCCTGATCGAGGCCGGGAAAGTGGGCAATGCCACGGCCCGTGCAATCTCGTACAGTCCGCGTGACCCTGGCGTCTATCTGTTCGAGGGGCGTCAGTGGACAACTCCGTATGCCCGTTTGAGCCATGAGTTCCTCGAAGACGGAGTGCGAATTCTGACCGACCGGACATTCTTCCACTACATGGCAACGGGCGTGACGCCTGCAATGTCACGGCCACGGGTCGGAGCCGGCTCGGTTTACGGTTTTACGGCGAAGGATTCCGCCGGAGACTATCTCGATGGCAGCAAGACCTATCGAGTGGACCTTGAAGCCCCTGTGCCAGCCGGTGATTTCTGGTCCTTTACGGTCTATGACAACCAGCATCGTTCGCTCCTCGAAACCGACCAGAAACTTGCTGGAATCGACAGCACCGTTCCTGGCATCATGCCCAACGAGGACGGATCTTGGACAGTCTGGTTCAGCCCTGAGGCGCCAGAGGGCAAGGAAGGAAATTGGGTGCAGACCACGCCCGGCAAGTCGTGGTCCTCGATCATCCGCCTCTACGGTCCTGGTCAGGAGTGGTTCGACAAGACTTGGGTCCCTGGCGATTTCGTGCTTGTTGAGAACTATTGAACGAGAAAGTGTGCACGGATGAAACGCAGAAAGGCTCTTCAATAGTGCTCTTTCATGTCAACGGGCTTTCACTGTATGCTTGCTTGCGGGGTTACATGGCTGCACCTCTATTTTTTAAAAAAATCGTCTGATGAACTATCATCGATGAACATTCATCCTACTATGTCTGTTTATCTACGATCTGACTGGGGTAATCTATTTACCTAATAGAAATCGAAGATGTGCGATGGAAAACTCTGCCATTTAGACGGTGGGGATGGGTGAAGGTTTTTCCTCTGTTTATCTTCGATTTTACAGTGCAAGAGGATATTGGTGCCACGCCAACGCCAACAATTCTTTTTTCACCGCAGAAAGCCCCCCCCTTGGGAAGATAAGGGGCGGCAGTTTATTCCACTATAGATATAAAAGTCTTCCTCAAGGTTGAAGTCGTTTCCATTAAACGGCCCTGTTGTGATAACATCTTTGAATCAACTCAAAATGGAGCCAATGAGGAGTGTGAAATGGGCGAGGCCAAGGTGCGCTTTGGGACTACCAGACACTGTGGTGAGGGCCAAGGGAGTACATTGATTGTGTTGTCCCTGATTACAGTCCGTTCAGATTCGACTTCAACTGGTAGGAGGAATCATGTCTGAATATTTCTACCCTGACCATGACAGTGAGGCTTTCATGGAAGAGATCAATGAGCGGCTGGCCATGGTTGCAAAGGTGGTCGAAGTCGAGGGGATGCTCAGCGACAAGTTCAAGGTCGAGGGCGTGACCGAGCTGACTGACGGCATCCAGAGCGCAATCAGAGAGGTGGCAGAGAAGCACTACCGAGCGCCTGCCACGTTTGACGGTAAAGAATTCTGGTTCTTTGCGCTGCCATGAGTCACAACGGACCACCAGAATTTCTCGAATCACTGGCTGAACTCCGGAGGCTCAAGGCTGAGGGCAAGTGGAAGCCTCGAATTGAGTTCCGGTATTACGACCCGAATAAGAGGGAGCAGATAACATACAAAGGAGAGAGAGATGTTGAAGCTGACGATTCCTTTGAAAAAAAGGATTTGAAGAGAAACTGGAGGAGTGGATGACCTCGGGGATGTGCGAGGCAGCCCGTAATCATTGGTCCATGACCTCCCTCTCAGAATCGGAGGACAAATTCACTGATTTTGGCAAAAAAGGACTCAACAGAATAGCTCCAAATTTTCATGTCCCCGGCATGTCCCCAAGCAAAAAAGCGATTAAGTCAAAACGACCCAACCGCCTGATTTTATTGGTACGCCCGGCAGGATTCGAACCTGCGACCTACGGATTAGAAGTCAGAAACCCTTGAGTTTCACAACTTCCTCATTTTCAGCAAGTTACTGAAATAACTAGATTTGTGGCTTTGCAGATTTTGACTGATTTTCCACACTTTGGCAGATTTTGGACACTTTTTCACACACAGTTTCACACACGCTCCGGCCCGTTTCGCTGTATCAGGCGCCGTTAGAGGAAGGTACGTCTTCGCACAACTTTGGCCCTG
>CAJQNS010000176.1 GCA_905479735.1 uncultured Desulfofustis sp. | reverse complement strand
GTAATGCACAGGCATAGAGCTTGTGTGTTCTGAGGAACCGGATGAGGAAAATCCTCACGTCCGGATGTGTGTCCAGCAAAGGCTGGTATGTTCAGCAGGAGCTAGTCCTGCTAGGGTAAGAATCAGAGGTCCTATAGCTTGGATGGCAGGTATGAGGGAAACTGATTATCTGAAGCCCATCGACAAAGCAATCCATAGGGATGTGAGCGAGTCACAGGGCCATAACGAGAGTGAACGCAAAGGTGGCCCCGAAAGTGAGAATCCCCAGAGGCCGAGCCCGCATCCGTAGGGCGAAGGCAGCATGATTAGTCGAAAATTGATTGAGACGGCCAATTCACTCCGGCGGGGTGGTAGCGACAGCACGGTGACAAGGGCATACCGAGCAACTGGAGAAGCCCTCCTCGTCCCAGGGAGAAATCACTGGAGCAAGGTAGGTTCTATAACCGTGAACAGCGGGAAGTGGACCGAAAGGCGAGAGGGTGGCGGATGGGTCCGTATTAGCGATGAACCGGGGTAACGTCCGGGGAGCAAAGGGACCCTGCTGTTAACAATCTTCCGACAACACTGGGAGGCAGGGGCGAGATGATAAAGGCGTCCATTAACCTACAGGACTTGAGAAGGAAGATATACCTGAAGGCGAAGTCTGATAAGACATGGCGGTTTTGGGGGCTGTATGTTCATGTCTGCAAGATAGAGGCACTACAATGGGCCTATCGAGATGTGAAGGCTAATAACGGAGCACCGGGCATAGATGGTGTAACGTTTGCTGACATTGAGAAGGCCGGAGTAGAAGTGTTTCTCGAACAGATACAAAGTGAACTGCACACCAGAACATATCGACCCATGCGCAACCGGATCAAGGAAATACCCAAGGATAATGGCAAAGTCCGGATTCTTGGCATCCCCAGTATCCGTGATCGTGTGGTTCAAGGTGCACTCAAACTTGTCTTAGAGCCGATATTTGAAGCCGATTTCCAGGAAGGGTCATATGGGTATCGTCCGAAGCGGACCGCCCATGCTGCAATAGATCGTGTAGCTGCAGCAGTTGTAAAGAACAAGACTCGCGTCATTGATTTGGATTTGAGATCCTATTTCGATAACGTTCGGCATGACACGCTTATGAAGAAAGTGGCCGAGCGGGTTAATGATGACGATGTCATGCGATTGCTGAAGCTGATTTTGAAAGCAGGTGGTTCTCGAGGCGTTCCTCAAGGTGGTGTTATCTCGCCTCTGCTCAGCAATATCTATCTTAACGAGGTGGATAAGATGCTGGAACGGGCGAAGGAGGTAACCCGCCACGGCAGATTCACATACATTGAATATGCTCGTTTCGCAGATGATCTCATAATTTTGGTTGACGGTTACAGAAAGTGGGAGTGGCTGTTACAAGCTGCTCACAAGCGGCTTTTGGAAGAGTTTGAAAAGTTGGATGTTCAGATGAATCAAGAAAAGACTCGGATAGTTGATCTTACCCAGGATGAATCGTTTAGCTTCCTGGGCTTTGATTTTCGGCGGATAAAAACACGCCGTGGAGTGTGGGGTGTGCGGTTTACTCCTCGCATGAAAGCACGGACGGCTTTACTGCGAAAGCTAAAGGATGTGTTCCGCCGATACCAGTCCCAACCTGTGGGTCGGGTTGTTTACCTCATAAATTCCATACTAAGAGGCTGGGCGAACTATTTCCGAATTGGTAACTCTAGCCAATGCTTTGGTTATGTCAAAGACTGGGTGGAGAAAAAGATCAGACGACATTTAATGTATGCCAGAAAACGCCGTGGCTTCGGCTGGAACAGATGGAGTAGGGCTTGGCTGTATGAAACTTTTGGTCTCTATAATGACTACGGAGTTCGTTACCACCAGGCGTGAAAGTGCTGCCAGTGTGATAGGTCAATAAACTTTGAGGTGAAATTGACAGTGAAAGCCTAGTGCGGGAAATCCGCACGCTGGGTTTGTCGAGGCGGAGGTTGGAAACGGGCTCTTAAGTACCGCGCCAGCCTTCGACCCTACCTGAGGGGGGAGCGCCGGGTAACCGGTGCTTCTACCCGGATATATCTTAAAAATATCACGCCCATAATTGCCTGTAATATTTCTGTTAGACGAGGAGTCTATAATACGGTCTCTACTAACAAACAGGAGACCGGCATGGACTGGATGTCTAAGCTACAGATTCACAAGCTGTGGCACTCACAGAGTGACCTACGGCAGAAAACGATGATGAAGGACTACCTGATCCTGTATCCGGGGATCAGCAGCAGTGATGAATGGCTGTTATACCTAGCGAGGTTGTTTGGGGTGGGGAGATTGGACGCAGGTTATCTGGGTCTGGAGAGGTTGGTGAATTGACGGGAGCCAATCAAGCCTTCCTAGGCTCTCAACCATGGATGTTCCGAGTCGCTGAGAGCCGTATTGATGAAGGACAACCTACTATCCATAGATGTGAGGCTTTTGTCCCAAACCAAGCTGGCAGTGGCTACAACAATCTGCCACTGAAGAAACTGATCAAAGCAGCTTGGATTTAACTTTTCATATCGTCGAAAAAAGGTGTCCCAAAATCTCTGCCAGTGCATGTCTTTGCCATCTGGCTCCTTTTCCGTATCAAGCAATAATCTTGAAATAAGCCAGGTACGTGCAAGATCTGCGGTTGGATTCCCTCGTGTTCCGATTGCCCAATCAATGATCATCGGGCCTTGTGGAGACATGAGTAGGTTTCGGGGATAGAAATCACAGTGACACAGGAACTCTCGGGCCGGCAATTGTGCCAAGATGTCTTCGACCAGCTTTATTGTTTTGGTCTCCAAGGGGTTGGTTTGGTGAATTGACCAACTCAAAAGATCTGTAAGCAAAGGAAGATTGGCTATCTCCATTGAGTGCATTCTAGACTGTAGGTCTGCCGCAATTATGGCACAGTGTTCGACTTCTGTGGGATGATCTTCCAAGAAGTCTGCCATTGTTGGGCCGTCAACTCTCTCGAACATTATCCCCTCTTGCTGGCCGATCTCTAGCAATCCACTGCATACTCTAGGTACTGGGAGTCCTAAATCATGGGCAACCTTCGTAGAGGCGATCTCATTGGTATGCCACGAACTCCGCTGCTTGAAGAGCTTTAATACAGTCTCATCTTTCCACTCATATATGGTCGCAGTAGAACCTTCAGCGAGAATTGGGGCTGTACTTATTGAGGAGTCAGATTCCATTCAACCAAGTTTAAGGAAGTTCTTTTCGTTTTGTTATTCTCACATTTTGACGACCTTCTTCGGCAAATCTTTCGATTTCTGCATTTCCTCTACAGCAATCTCCATACTTGCTCGCACAGGATCTTGGGTGAGCCTAGCATATACCGCTGTCGCTTCCGCTGACTTATGTCCCAGAGTTTTCCCGACTATGGTTGAACTGGCACCTGTCATTGTCTGATAGGACCCCATGGTGCGTCTGAGATCATGAAGGCGGACGTTTTCCAGACCTGCTCTGCGGAGTAGCGACTGCCAGGCCTTCTTGGGTTCGGAGTAATGCTTCTGTTCCGAAGGCTTAATGGGTTTCAAGTCTGATGCTCTACCTGGGAACACATATTTCTGGAAATGATTCTTCTCTGACTTCTGCTCTTTTTTGCGGCGCTCTAGTATATCAATAACCTCTTTGACGAGCGGGATGTCCATTGGCTCACCGTTCTTGCTCTTGAGGCCTGGAATAGTCCACAATGATCGTTCAGGGGAAATCTCACGCCATTCCATGGACAGCACGTTGGAGCGTCGACCACCGGTGAAAAGAGACACAAGGACGTAATCTCTTAGTAGCACCGGTGTGTCCTGATGTTCCAGAGCCTCGAAGAAGCGTTGAAGCTCCTCGGGTTGTAGAAAGCGGTCTCGGGTATCTTCTTTGAATTTCTTCACCCCACGACAAGGGTTTGGATGCTCAGGTATCATCTGGTTGAATACGGTACTCAGAAGTGCCAATGATCGATTAGCAGTTGCCGGTGTTATGGTCCCTTTACCCCGCTGTTTGGGGAGAGTCGTAATTTTCCTGTGCCAGTTCCTGATGGCGGCGGTGGTAAACCAGGCAAGTTTCTTTTTGCCAAGCGGCTTCCGTATATACAGGTCGTAGCGGCGTACATCCTCCTCCCATGATTTTTTATGGGGTTTTGCGAACTGCTTCAACCATAGATTAAACACCGTATCGAGGTCATATTCGTCTCGTTTACGGTTAATCTTATCCTCTACCTCTACTCCATTCAGTATGTCCGTCATTAGGCCTGTAGCGAGCTTTCTGGCCTCATTGATGGATAGGGTAGGGTACTTGCCCAAAGCTACCGTTACGGGTGACCGCCTTTGTTTTGGATAGCGTGCCTGAAATTGAAAGGTCATCGTCCCTGTAGACGTAACCTGAAGTCGAAGGCCAGCAGTCTTGATATCGTAATAGTAAGAGCGCTTTTTTCCCGGTACAGGCTGGAGATTTCGGAGACGGTTATTAGTGAAATTGAACTTGTTGTCGGCCATAACTAGTTAACCTCATTTGTAGAACCGTTCTACACCGGTTCTACAGAATCAATCAAAGTAGAGCTATTACAGTCGAAATATATGGCTGATACTAACTGGTTCTACAAGGTAATACAATGAAAAATATAAGTATATAGATATCTATAACCGTAGTTCTTAGTATACCCCCACACACTAAGAATCCGTAGGTCGAAAGTTCGAATCTCTCCTGGTGTACCAGTTATTTCAAGCGGTTAGGTCATTTTGGCTTAGCCGCTTTTTCTTTTGGTTCTACACCGGTTCTACAAAAATCACTGGAACACTCCTATCTTCATTAGGGTGGTGCTATTGCTGTTATGCTGGAGCTATGGCACCAGCCGCCGGATTGATGAATCAGTATCTAAATGCACCGGAGAAAG
>CAJQNS010000175.1 GCA_905479735.1 uncultured Desulfofustis sp. | reverse complement strand
TCTGGAATTTTTATCTTTGACGTTGAACTTGCCGAATCCGCTCAGCAGCAGATCGGAGCCACCGATCAGAGATTGTTTTGAAAGGCGCAGAAAGGCTTCCACTGATGCTGTAGCCTGAGCTTTGGTAAGCCCTTCATGGTTTTTGTACACCTGTTGTACCAGATCAGCTTTTGTCAGTGTCATAGTCTCCTCCTATCCAAACACAGTTTTGTTATAGGACTTCATTACTCTAAAAATGAGGTGAAAAAAGTCAATGGTATCAACTGATTATTTTTATAAAGGTTGCGTGGGCGATTAAATATGGCTAGCCATCTCAAAAATCGGTAGATACATGGCGACCACCAGCGTTCCAATCATACCGCCCAGGAAAACCATCATAAACGGTTCGATCATGGCCGTCAGGTTGGCAACAGCCTGGTCAACCTCTTCGTCGTAAAAATCGGCAATCTTTTCGAGCATGGTGTCCAGCGCACCGACCGATTCACCGACGTTGATCATCTGCACCACCATGTTGGGAAACACACCGCTTTCCATCAAAGGTTCGGCCATCGGCCGACCTTCGGCAATGGCATCGCCGACTCTGAACACGGCCCGTTCGATGACCTTGTTGCCCGCTGTCTTGGCAACGACCTGCAGGGCTTCCAGGATCGGCACGCCGCTTTGCAGCATGGTGCTCAGGGTCCGGGTGAATTTGGCGACCGCAACCTTTCTGATCAGTACACCAACAACTGGTAATCGAAGAAAGAACTGGTCTATACGATATCTGCCTTTCTCAGTCGAATAGACCTTCTTGAAGATGTATATAAGAAGAACTGTCGGCAGAATGATCCAGAGCAGGTTGTTCTTGAACGCATTGCTCATGGCTACGACGATCTGGGTTGGAACGGGGAGGGCCGCATCCATCTGGGAAAACATCTCCTCGAATACCGGAATTACGAATACCAGGATGACGATAAGGATAAGAATCGAAATCGCCAGGCAGATGGCCGGATAGGTCATGGCTCCCTTGATTTTCTTCTTCAGGGCCATGGTTTTTTCCATGAAAAGGGCAAGGCGATTGAGGATCGTATCCAGAATACCGCCGGTCTCACCGGCTTCGATCATGTTTGAATAGAGATTGTCAAATACTTTGGGGTGCTTGCGCATCGAATCGGCAAAGGTGGTTCCTGCTTCCACATCCGCCTGGATTTCACCGATGGTTTTTTTGAAAGTAGTGTTTTCCTGCTGCTTGCTCAGGATTTCCAGGCATTGGACCAGTGGAAGACCGGCATCGATCATGGTTGCCAACTGTCGGGTGAAGACGACGATATCTTTGTCGGTGACACGGGGTTGAAAAAAGGGAATGTTTTCCAACAGATCCTTGGGCTTTTCCTTGACCACCGGATCAGTGATACGCATCCGCTTGACATGGGCCAGCGCTGCAGCCTGATCGGGAGCCTCGACTTCACCTTTGCGCTTTTCACCGTACTGGTTTCTACCTTTCCACACATAGACAGGCATAACGATCTCCAGAAATGCAGGAAACTTTCTCAACACAAAATGTTGAGCGACTTGATCTTTTCGCTAATTTATCACAAATCCTATTATATTCCTTGAGGTTGGATAATACAAGGACGGTTTGTAAAGATTTTCTTTTTCTAAGGATGTCGGATGTAACAATCAGTAATTACACAATTATCACTGAGTATGAGTTTTGGGGGAGATTTTATGAAATATTTGAAGAACAAGGCAGAAAAATCGAAATGTCTTGATGCGATAATCAGTTTCTGTTAATATGCAGGATTCGACTGCAGCAACTGTCAATCATTTTGCAGATAGACATCAACAGTCGATGAGAAATTACTACTAATGATTTGGAGGCCAAAATGGCGGAAGCAGCTATAACACTAAAAGGCACATTCAAGCCTGTTGTCGATAAATGTGAGGGATGCGAGCGCATCGTCGAGGAAGAAGGGGTTAAATATTGCAAAACCTACGCTAATCCGGATGCCAAATGGCGACTTGGTATCTGCAACTTTGCCACCCACCAGAAACCCGAAATTAAGGTTGCCAAGGTCCGCATCAATCCACTTAAAGCCTCGAAACGTGCGTCGAAGAGAAACAGCTGACAATACTCCCCGATACTGTTTAGACCCCGATTTGGTTTCCACCATTTCGGGGTTTTTTTATCTTCAGGATCGTCCCACCCCATCATATCTGAATCCTTTTTCTTTGACCAGATCCGGCTGGTACACATTTCTGAGATCGATAAATATCTTCTGTTTCATCACCGAACCCAGCCGTTCCAGGTCGAGGGCCCGGTACTGGTTCCATTCGGTCATTATGATGACTGCGTCTGCACCCTTACAGGCTTCATAGGAGTTGCTGGTATAGATAATGGAGTCAGGCAGGAGTTGACGGGCCTCCTCCATTCCCTGGGGGTCATGGGCTCGAATAACGGCGCCTTTCTCCAACAGTGCTGGTAGTATGGTAATCGAAGGGCTGTCTCTCATGTCGTCGGTCTCAGGCTTAAAGGTGAGGCCTAGAACTGCGATCGTTTTACCGGCCTCAGATCCACCGAGCATATCCCGTATCTTTTTAACCATTTTGGCCTTTTGGGCTCCATTTGCTTCAATGGCCGCTTCGACGACCCGGAGGCTTTCTCCATTTTCCTGGGCAATTCTCATCAATGCCATGGTGTCCTTGGGAAAACAGGAACCACCGTACCCGGGACCGGGATGAAGAAATTTGGCTCCAATTCTGCCGTCCATGCCTATTCCTCTGGCCAGTGCGACCACATCGGCGCCGGTAGCGTCGCAGAGCAGGGCCATTTCGTTGATAAAACTAATTTTGGTGGCCAGAAAAGCATTTGCCGCATACTTAGTGAGTTCGGCGGTTTCGATTGAGGTTTTGACAATCGGGGTTTCCTGCAGATAGAGAGGCTGGTAGACAGCACGTAAAAGGGTTTCTGCCCGATCTGTCTCAACCCCTAGGACCACCCTGTCCGGTCGCATAAAGTCGGCGATCGCCGCTCCCTCCCTTAGGAACTCAGGATTAGAGGCAACATCGAAGTCGGCCTCGGGATTGACTTCCTTGATAATTCTGGCGACCTGCCTTGCCGTTCCCACAGGAACCGTGCTTTTATCGATGATGACCGTATAACCCTGGAGAAACGAGGCGATTTCTTTTGAAGCCTCATAAATATAGGTCAGATCAGCGTATCCGTCTCCACGCCTGCTGCTGGGGGTACCGACGGCAATAAAAACGGCCTCGGCGCCAGCTACGGCTTTCCCCAGGTCGGTGGTGAAACTGAGACGCCCTTCCTGACTATTTTTGGCAACCAAGGCTTCCAATCCCGGTTCGTAAATCGGAATTTCACCTGCCAGGAGTCGATCGATTTTATCGCTCAGTTTGTCAACACAGGTGACATGATGGCCAAATTCTGCAAAACAGGTACCGGTAACCAAGCCAACGTAGCCAGTACCAATCATTGTGATTTTCATCGTCTATCCTTTAATCTTTTCTGTTCTGGGAAAGCGGTGGCCGCTCTCCAAATATCGCCGTACCTATTCTGATAAGGGTCGCACCTTCTTCGATGGCCACATGATAGTCATGGGACATCCCCATGGAAAGTTCGATTTTTCCACTCTTTCCAAGCAGACCCTTGACTTTCATCTGTTCAGCCAGACTTCGCAGAGCCTTGAAATAAGGCCTGGCCATTTCCGGATCAGGGGTGTAGGGCGGCATGGTCATCAAGCCTCGCAGCCGCAGTCGGGGAAAATCATTTATATACATCAATAAAGACTCGGCTTCATGGGGGTAGACTCCGGATTTATGTGAATCCTGACCAACATTGACCTGAACCAGGACGTCGAGGTGCCGATCTTGGCTAACCAGATGTTTATGCAAAGCTCGCACAATTTTGGGTCGGTCGATTGTCTCCACCATATCGCAGGTTTCTACGGCAATTTTCGCTTTGTTGCTCTGCAGGTTACCAATAAAGTGAAGCCTGATACGATCCAGCAGAGCAGACTTCTTCTCTGCCGCTTCCTGGATGTAATTCTCCCCAAAAATCATTTGACCGGCCTTCAGCGCCTCTTCCATTGCCGCAAGAGGAAAGCGTTTGGAGACGGCTACCAGCTGGATCTCCTCGGGGTCTCTATTGCTGCTTCGAGCTACTTGATTGATCGATTCCCTGAGCTCTCTTAGGTTCTGGTGTATCATCAGCACGGTCTTGTTTCAGCAGTTAAACTGATAGTTGAACAGAGAGCGGCAGTTGGCGGTGGTCTGTCTGGCAAGTTCAACGATGTCGGTCTGTCGAAGACCGGCAATGTGTGCTGCTGTATAGAGCGTATACAATGGCTCGTTCCTTTTGCCCCGATAGGGTACAGGTGAGAGAAACGGACCGTCGGTTTCAACTAACAGTCGCTCTATCGGCACCTTGGCAGCCACCTCTTGCATCTCTTCGGCTTTTTTATAAGTGACGATCCCTGGAATTGAGATATGAAAGTTGCAGTCGATCATCCTGAGGGCGAAGTCCAGATCTGCTGAAAAACAATGCATGACCCCGCCATCATCAAACGGACCTTCTTCGCGAATAATCCGAAGACAGTCAGCGTGGGCCTCACGGTCATGGATAATCACCGGCAACTTTAGCTCCCTGGCCATTTGGAGTTGTCTCCGGAAGACCTGCCGCTGGATTTCCAAGGGAGCGTATTGCTTCACGTAATCGAGTCCAATTTCTCCCCACCCGACTACCTCTTCAGCGCTATCGGAGGCCAGTGCCGCAAGCGCTGAAAGGGTCGCGGGAGTAACCTTTTCAGCCTCGTGGGGATGGAACCCCACAGTTGCTCTGATCGACCCATAACGACTGGCAATCCTGACGGCAGAATTGGAGCTCGGCAGGTCTATGCCAATGGTTAAGATGCCTCTGACGCCGTGCTGCGCAGCTCTGTGGATAACCTGGTCCAGGTCCTGCCTATATTCATCCATATCAAGATGACAATGACTGTCGATCAGGTCTACATCATCAGGCAAAACTGGAACTGGTGGTTTTTTCCTGCTCATGGTCATGTTCCTCCGGCAGGTTTCTTAGCAGATTAGCCTGGTCTTAGCAACGGCTATCTGGCAGGCGTCCGTTAGTTAGTGGCGCGGAAATTCGACCGTTGGGGAACATAATTCAACCCTCGGCTGAGTTGTCGGTATGACAGCTGATGAATACTTTATGCCTCTGATTTTTATTAAAAAAAAGAAAAAAACTCCTTCAACTCAAAAAAAATCTATCGTATAGTACTATAATACGGTTATTCGCTGCACCGCAGGTTTTTTAAAAAACACAATGATTTCTTTATTCTAAAGAGGAGAGGTCATGAAGTTTGATGACTTTTCTTGGTTTAGAATGGACTGCCTGGATCACAAATATTTTCTTCGAATTTCAAAAGATTACAAGAGTGTGAAATAAGTATTAAGGGCCACCAAAATTCAACATGGGGAAAAGAGTATGAATTACGGAATTGTCAGTCAGGAGCAGATAGAACAGATTGATGCGATTCTCACTGACAAATTGATCAAGTTGGGTGTTGATTGCGTAATAGTAATTGATATGGCAGGAAATATCATAACCGCAAAGGACAACAGCGAAAACAAATACGACGTCTATTCTTTTGCCGCCCTTGCCGCTGGCAATTTTGCCACGGTGGACGCAATGGCCAAGCTGGTTGGAGAAGAAGAGTTTTCACTGCTCTTTCATAAAGGCCAGGAATCGAGCATCCACTTCAGTAAAATAGATGAGGAACTGCTTTTGATTTCGATGTTCGGTCAGGAAATTTCGCTCGGATTTCTGCGCCTGAATGTGGTGGACGTCATCGAACAAATCAAACGACTCTGGAACAAATCCTGACCGGTTAGTCGCATGGAAGCCCTAAGGAAACAGCTAAGTGTCGACCGATAAAACGGGGGTGTCAGGTTGAGTTTCATCAACTTAAAAGAAAAAGTCGTTCAGGTTAAAATTGTCTACTATGGCCCAGGACGATGCGGAAAAACCACCAACCTTGAATACATAAATAGATCCTTTAGAAACCAGATCGTCTCAGAGATGGTCAGTCTAAAAACCCATGGCGACCGGACCCTTTTTTTTGATTTTCTGCCCTTTAATATGGGCAAGATAAAAGGTTACGATATAAAAATCCAACTCTACACCGTACCCGGTCAGGTGAAATACAATGCCACCCGGAAACTTGTATTGCGAGGTGTTGACGGAATTGTTTTTGTGGCTGATGCGATGGTAAAGCAGCGGGAAAAAAACATTCGTTCTCTGAACCAGCTGCATGAGAACCTGCTCTCTTATAAGGAGAGTATCTTCAAAGTTCCGCTGGTCATGCAATACAACAAAGTTGACTTGAAGGAGCACGGTATACCCATTTTACCAACCGAGATACTTCAGAAAGATCTCAACAGCAGACTGCAGGCTCCCTATTTCGAAGCAAGTGCGGTTACCGGCTATAACGTTCCAGCGACATTGAAAAAAGTTATCGCTTCAACGATCATTTCCATTCAGAAAAAACTATTCTAGAGAGAAGACACGGTGGAACAATACAAAGGCAATCAATACGACGATGATCTCACGGTCGGAATGGATGAAATTGCCGACGAGTCTTTTGATACCGGGTATGTCGATCTTTTTGAATATGCGGGTGAAGAGGAGTCTCCAATTTCACGACTCAAAACTCTGATGCTCTCCATTGAATGGGAAATAACTGACCAGGTCCTCATCGATTTCAACGACGAACTGCAGGAGGCCCAGCAAAGCTGGTCCGACGATCAAGTCAAACTGGTCTATATACAGGCACTGCAGAAAATCACTAAGTATATCTACCAGAAGAAGTCGAATGCCCATCATAACGCCATGAAGGTAATGATCTCCTTCTTCTATGATCTTGAAAAGATCGTCTTGGATGAAGAAATTTCGGAACAGCAGAAGAAAGAGATTTTGTTGGCTGACGTCAAGAGATTCGAGCTACTTAAACAGCAGATAGGCCTTGGGCAGCGACCGGAAGTCAAAGCGGATGAAGAAGCATCAGAAGTTGATCGTGCTGCAGAACAACCGGATGAGTCTTCGGAATATCGCGAGACCAATCCCGACCTTTACCGCCTGAAAGCCTATATTCTAACCATTGATTGGGAGATTACCGACAATGAATTGACGGAAATAAGTAGAGAAGTAAAAAGGTTGCAGGAGATGTGGGATACCAGCAAACCCCAAAAGCTGTTGCTGCAGGGCATTGATGCTGTCGGCGGTTATATCAAACTGATGAAGAGCGCCTCTCACCCCGATGCGTTCAAATTGTTGAATTCTTTTTATCTGACGCTGGAAAAGGTGGTAGACGGGTCCCTGGAAAGTCAACAGATCAAAGAACTTCTTATTGGTGAAGCGGACAAATTCAACCGTTTCAAGGAAGAGATTGCCGAATCGATCACCCCTGAGGCAATTGCCAGATACAGGGAAGAGAGCAAAGCCGCAGAGGCTGAAGCCGCGCAGGCTACGCCGCTTGAGACACCAGCAGAACAAACTGAAATGGAACTCTCTTTCAAGGATACCAGCGAGTTCGAGCAGACCTCCTCGGCTGAAGATCTTGTCGATGGTGAAAGCTTCTCCGAAGAAACTCTTGAAAAAGTGGCGAGCTTCTTCGGTGATGTGGAAGCTGACGAACCACCAGCGTTTACCGGGCTGAGTGCAGAGGAGGCTTTGCGCGGAGTCGATGTTGAAACAGAGGCTGATGACGATTCCGACGAAGAGGCCCTGCCGATGCTGGACGAAGGGGTGCTTGCGCCTGCTCTTGCAGACCTGGACGATGAAGAGGCGCCTGCAGGAGAGTTGCCTTCAGGCTTTCCGGCTGGTGCCATTCCCGGCGTCGATGTCGAGACAGAGGCCGACGATGATTCTGAAGAGGCGCCGTTGCCTCTTGCTGACGGCCAGATCGCCCCGGCCCTTTTTGCCAGTGACGAGAGCACGGTGGGCCTCGCCGGAGCAGCTGAAGCATCACCTGACAGCGAGATAAGTAAACATATCGATGATTTCTTTGCCGATGGTGGACTGGATTTTGATGAACCCCCTGCTTCAGAAGCAGCACCTTCTCCAGCCTTGAGCGAGGTAGAATCGGACGAAGGTGAGGAGTCGGATAAAGAAGCCATTGTCGACATCGAAGACAGGCTTGATAATTTCCTAAGCGAAGGCACTGAGGCGGATGCAGAACAAGCTGTCAGTGATGAGAGCTTTGCCGCCTTGAAGACCAATGTAGACTCCCTGAGAGAGGACATTACCAGCGACAAGCTTGCCATGATAGACTCGGTGCTCCAGGAGATGGAATCCGCACTGGTCCATAAGCCCATAGAGAAGACATTGACTCACCTCATTGGAGCGGTGGTTGGAAGTATCGGTAAAAAGAGCGGCGAGTTCGATGATGAGGCGGTTGATCTATTACATTCTGTATTTGGTAATCTCGAGAAAATCAGAAGCGCCGAGGTAGACCAAAACCAGGCCTTAAAAGTTCTTTCCAGCGAGACCGCCAAAATTCTGCAGTGGCAGCAGCGAATACTCAACAGCTGATATTTTTCGGGAATTTGGCAATAGCGCCATGGAACGGCCGCATTCAATAGAATGCGGCCGTTTTGCGTTCGTCCACATCACTATCCGTGAGCAGTAAGTGCCAGCAGGGTCAAGAGCAGATAGCAGCCGAGCCAGCAGCACAAGAAAATGAGCAGGGGCCGGTACGAGCGATGTCCTTTTCTCAGCAGAACCAACCCGATCAACAGCGAGCCAGGTACAAGAACACCAGCTATAAATGGAGAAACATAGCGCAGCAGTTCCTGGAGCCCCAGGAAGAACCAGGGACCGGTGATATAGAGCAACCCGAGCTGTTCAGGATCGATTGGTGCAGTGATCACCAGTGAGAGGAGCAGTACTGCGCTTATGAAAAGAAGATGGTCAGCCAGAACAACCCGATATCTTCGCAGGTGGTCCCAGGCCAGAAACAAAAAGAGCAGGTCAAAGGAGATGACGTGGTGCAGGTAGACACGATCCATCCCGTGGGTCGAAATTGAAAAGAGCATATTGTTCAGCGCTGAGCCGAACAACGGTATCGCTTGCACAATATGCTCGGCAATCATGCCGGCCGAATATCCCGTGGCATCGCCGCGCAGCACATAGCCGGTGAAGAGCAGCATCAGTATGCAGGGAAAACAGAAAATCAGATAGACATAAGACTTGAAATTATAAACCTGGGATTTGTCGAAGACCAACAGAAAATGCACGACGGCAAACAAAAAGAAAAACTGGCTTGAATAAAAATGCAGTGAACGGAAAAAGGTCCCGTAAGGGACCAGGATGTCAAGAGCGGATGCCGAATAGAAAGGTTCGGCGGGGCTGTAGTGAATGCCTACTATAATGCCCGATACAAGAGAAACATAGAGGCTGATCAAACTCCACTCTCCCCATTTCACCGAGTTGAGAGCCTTTGCTATGCTTCCTCTGACCTGCATTTTCAGGAAATGGTAATCAGGAAGGTGGTTGGTGTGTCCGTTCGCTCTACCGGGTAACGCGGCAACGGTTTCTCGGCAGGACCTTTTAACACGTCACCGCGCCTGGAAAACCTGCTCTGATGACAGGGGCATTCCAGATGCTGTTCTTTCTCTATATAGTTGAGGCGGCATCCGAGATGGGTGCAATTCCGGGATACGGCCCAGAGCTGCTCATCTTCGTGAAAGACGATAAACTCCTCTTTGGTCAGGAATGACTTGTTTTGAAAGCTGCCGGTAGCTTCAATGACCCGCGGTTTTCTCGGTACTTTATGGGAAAGAAATCTCAGCAAGGGCCAGAGAAGCAGCAGACTGCCGAAGAAAAGTATTTTTCTGCGAACCGGGCTGGAGGATTGTCTACTGTGGGAATTCATCGTGGTTGAACTGGGCAAGCTGCTAACGATATTTATCGATGAGCATTTTCTCGACGTGTTCAGGTACAAGTCCCCCTACATTGCCGCCGTGACTGGCCGCATCCTTAACGATGGAGGAGCTGATGAATATCCATCGAAAACCGGGCATTAAGAAGACCGACTCCACCGAGCGTTCGAGCTTTCGATTCATCAGGGCCAGCTGAAATTCATAGTCAAAATCGGATACTGCACGCAGTCCCCTGATGATCGCCCTGGCATTTCTCTGGGCTGCATACTCCACCAACAGTCCTGATACCGTGTCGACTTCGACGCGATCCTCTTCGGTATAGCATTCGAGAATCATTTCCTTTCTTTCATCCAGGGAAAAGAGAGGTTCTTTACCCGGGTTGATGGCGATGGTGACGATTACCTTGTCGAAAAGGCAGAGGCCGCGATTTATCAGATCAAGGTGGCCGTTGGTGATGGGGTCGAAGGTGCCTGGATAAATGGCGATCGATTCACCGTTTGGTTTTGAACTCATAGGTTAACCCTGCTCTATGGCTATGAGGCTGAATAGCCGTAAAAGTAAAAGGAACTCTCTCCGTAGCTCCTGCTGTCCTTAAGGTATAACTTCTTTAAATGTTCGGGTGGAGTAAAATTTTTCCGCTCCTCTATTATTATCAGTGGATCTGCCGAAAGCACAGAACAATTGTCAAGCGCTGACAAAATTTTGTTTGATAGTTCTGTGAGGTAGGGCGGATCGGCAAAGACAAGATCAAACATGCAGCTTTCGAACCTGGACAGGCAGGTCTGGTTGAATCCTCTGCTGAGGTCGGTTTTTATGACGCATGATTTTTCCCTGCCGTCAGGAACAAGGGCGCTGTTTTTTTGAATAAGGTCGAGAGCAACCTTGGAGTGATCGATAAAACAGACCCTGGCGGCCCCTCTGCTCAATGCTTCGCAGCCAAATGCACCGGTACCAGCAAAAAGATCCAGCACACAACAATCTATAATCCGGGTTCCGATTATATTGAATAAGGCCTCCCTGGCCCGATCAGAGGTGGGACGAATTTCTTTGCTGCGGGAAAGGGGAGGAAAGAGTTTACGACCTTTTGCCGAACCGCTGATGATCCTCATGAGTTAGCCAACTATCAGGCCGGCAAAATCAGTCGAAGCCTGGAGGTAAAAAATATCAATAAATGCCAGGATTCTAGGTCGGGCGCAGTCCATTGAATCCAACTCCAGGAAGAGATTATCCAAGATACGCCAGCAGGCTCTCTCCAGCGACCACCTTATCCCCAACCTTGACCGCAGGATTAGACTGGTGCGGCAGGTAAAGATCAACCCGGGAACCAAACCTTATCAGACCATAGCGTTCACCGCGCTTTATCGTATCTCCAGTTTCGAGTAGGCAGATAATTCTTCTGGCGATCAGCCCGGCGATCTGCACCATGGTGATCTCTCTTTGATCGCTGGTAACAATTTTTACCGCACAATACTCGTTGTTCAAGTGTGCTTTCTCGCTGTCGGCAGCCAGAAAGGAACCTGGCACATGGTGCACTTTGCTCACTGTACCCGAAAAAGGGATGCGGTTCACATGGACGTTGAAGACATTCATGAAAATGGAGATTTTGAGAACATCTTCATCGGCAAAGCGTTCGTCTCTGGTGGTCTCCACAAAGATTATTTTGCCATCTGCAGGGGAAATCACCCCCCGGTCGATTTCAGGTGTTGTTCTTTCCGGATCCCTGAAGAACAT
>CAJQNS010000174.1 GCA_905479735.1 uncultured Desulfofustis sp. | reverse complement strand
GCCGGCGTCGAAATGCTTGCCGAGCTAGGCTGCTCCAGGGTGGTCCTGGCCCGTGAACTGACGGTTGAGGAGATCAGGCAAATAGCCAGAAAAAGTCCAGTGGGACTGGAAATCTTCATTCATGGAGCCATGTGCTTCTCTTATTCCGGTGGTTGCCTCTTTTCTTCATATCACGGCGGCAAGAGTGGATTGAGGGGGAATTGTGTTCAGCCGTGCCGGAGAAAGTACTCGGTTGTCTCTTCGACCCAAAAAAAACGTGGCTCACAACGGAAGTCAGCCTATATCTTCTCCATGAATGATTTGGAAGGGATCGATCTGGTTGATGAATTCAAACGTATCGGTATCGCCTCTCTGAAAATCGAGGGCCGGCTTAGATCGGTGAATTATGTCGAGCAGATCGTACGTGCCTACCGGATGGTGATGGATGCAGAACCAGCAGAGCTGGAAGAATCTAAAAAAGAAGCGAAACAGCTAGTCCAGAGCGCTTTAGGCAGGAAGAGCTCCACCGGTTTCTTTTTGAGTGACAGGCCTCAAAATCTTATTGCTTCTCATCACTCGGGCAACATAGGTACCTATCTGGGCAGATTTAGCAGGATTAAAAAAGAAGGTGGTAATTACTGGGGAATTATCTTACCGAAACAGCATTTTCAAAAGGGCGAGCGGTTTCGACTGCATGCAGAGGGCAGTGGCGAGCGAGTCGCCTTTACCGCCAGAAAAATCGAGCAGACTGACAATAACGAGTACAGATTAATTTTACCTTCCAACCTTCGACCTGAAATGGTGCGGGGCGCAGTCAGTCTTTACCGGGTGGATGTGAAAAATCACGCGCAGCAAGAGCCAGGCGGAGTCCAGATGAATCTGCCAGTTTTGGCTCCCGAGCCTTCTGAAGTAGCTTCAATCAGGAAAAAAAGTAAAAAGATCTCAGACCTCCTTGGTTATAACGAATCGTCCCCTAGAGATGATCATAATAAGGGGACTGGTAGAAAAATTACCCAAAAGTCAATAGAGCTATGGGTAAGGCTTGATTCAGCCAAGCTGATTTTCCAGAGGCTGCCGTTTTCTGTCGACCGGTTCGTACTCCCCATTGAGAAGCGAACATTAGCCGAGACCGGCCAACTCAAAAAGTATTATGGCAGAGAAAAGAACAGAGTGATATGGGCGCTGCCACCGGTTCTGCATGAGCGGTCATTTTGGTCCTTAAAGAAAAACATAGGGGTTCTGTTAAAGTCAGGATTTAGGACTTTCCAAATCAGCAGCCTCGGTCAATTGAGTTTGTTTGACAACGCTAAAGCTTCAATTTATGGAGACTATACCATCAATGTTCTGAACAGCCGGGCAATGAGAAAGGCTGTTGAGCTTGGACTTTCTGGTTTTCAGTTCAGCATCGAAACCGATCGCGCTAGTTTATGGAAGGGGCTTGACGGCTACCGAACCAGCGACATTCAAAGAGGAAATCAAAAAAAGGCGAGCAGAAGGGAGCCGACCCGAAAAGCATCAGTGGGTCTTACGGTTTATGGAGTCCCCCCGCTGTTCATTTCCCGGGCTGAGTCTAATGATCTTCCGTATAACCAGAAAATCGTCAGCCCCAGAGGGGAACAGTTTGTAATGTCGAAAAAAGCAGGACAGTCCTACACCAGACCGGTAAAGCCATTTTCTTTGCTGCCTTTCCAAAAGGAGCTGCAGCACATGGGGCTGGACTATATGGTTGTCGATCTCACAAGTATGAGAACCGGCAGGAGGGAGATGGATGAATTGGCCGAAAGAATATCTGCCAAAAACCGGCTCTCGAGACTGCCGACCTTCAATTTCCTGGGAACACTCGAGTAACAACCCTATGTTACAAAGTTTCCGAATGGCGCTGGTGAATACTGTCTGGAGGTATGGAAAAATGCTCGTTTAGCATTATTTGTATTGACATGAGATACATACTGAAGTATTTCTTCTCATCTTAAGTTTACGATAAATTTGAGTATCAGTAGAGAAATACTGATAGGCAAAAATAAATAGCAGCAGTTAACGATATAGACAGGAGGAAGTTGTTCGTGGCCAATCATAAATCTGCGGAAAAAAGAAATCGCCAAGCCCAGGATAAACGTATGCGCAACCGGGCGAACCGTTCAAAAATGAAAACAGTAATAAAGAGCTTGAACGAGGCAATTGATGCCGGCAATGGTGAAGAGGCCAAAACCGCTCTAGCCTCTGCCGTACCGGTGATTGCCAAAACTGCATCGAAAGGCACCATTCATAAGAAAAATGCCTCGAGGAAAATCTCCAGGTTGACCAAAAAGGTGAATCAGCTAGAAGCCGATTGATAACAGTATCACGGGTACCGGTACCCTGGTTTACCGGAACTATTCTGAAAAGCCGTTTGATCTGTTGATCAAGCGGCTTTTTTTGTTTCCCGACTTTGCTTGTGTTTCTGGTGAATTATTTCATATTTATGGTATCTTCTTCTTTCCATTACCACTTATACGAACCCCCAGATCTTAGCCAGCCATGAGTGATCTCACTGAGAAAAAAGAATTCAAACGGTTCTGCCGACACGCTGAAAATGCCCGGCTGGTGCCCATAGCATCATCACTGATTGCCGATCTAGATACACCGCTTACCCTGTTTTTCAAGATCAACCAGGATCGTGAACATGTGTTTCTGTTCGAGAGTATGGAAGGGGGCGAGAAGTGGGGTCGCTATTCCTTCATAGGGTTTCAGCCCCTGGTGACTTTCGAGTCCAGAGATAGATCGATAGAGATTAACACCTACCAAAACGGGGTACCACACGGTCGAAAATTCAGCGCCGAACCGCTTATCGCCCTGAGACAGCTGGTCACTGAAATGAATGCCTTCATTGATCCGGAATTACCCAGATTCTGTGGCGGTGCCGTTGGTTTTCTTGGCTACGATATGGTCAGGTTCATGGAAGAACTGCCTGACTCCCATGACAAGCTCGATTTTCCCGATTCTTCGTTCATGATTCCTGGTACCGTTCTGGTTCATGACAGTCTCGAGCAGACTGTAACTATAGTTCACTGGGTTGATACCAAAGACGGCCAATCCTTGGAGCAGCATTACAGGAGTGGTCGAAATACTATCGATGAGATTACTGCCTTAATAGGGCACCCCGTGCCAGACGACTATTTTGCCAAAGCCGGCAGCGGTTCCGCAGAAGGCTGCAGATTCGAATCAAACATGGAGCCCGATAAGTATCACCAGATGGTCGACAAGGCCAGGGAGTACATTCTGGCCGGTGACATCTTTCAAGTAGTTCTGTCGCAACGCTTCCATACCCGGACGAAGCTTCCTGCACATTCGATATATAGGGCCCTGCGGCATATTAACCCCAGCCCTTATCTTTTCTATCTCAAACTTGGGGATCTGATTCAAATCGGCTCGTCTCCCGAAATTCTCGTAAGAAAAGAAGGCGATACGGTGGAACTCAGGCCGATAGCAGGTACCCGTCCTCGGGGCAGAACGATGGAGGAGGACCTGGCCCTTGAAAAAGAGCTGCTCGCCGATCCAAAGGAGCGGGCTGAGCACCTGATGCTCGTCGATCTCGGTCGCAACGACGTTGGCCGTATCGCCCGAGGTGGCAGTGTAGAAGTGAGGGACCTGCTGGTCATTGAGCGCTACAGTCACGTGATGCATATCGTCTCAGGGGTACATGGGGTTATCGCCGACAACAAGGATATGTTCGACGTGGTAGAGGCCTGTTTCCCTGCTGGTACTGTTAGTGGAGCCCCAAAGATACGGGCCATGGAGATTATTGAGGAACTTGAACCTTGTCGCAGGGGGCCCTATGCAGGTTCGGTGGGCTATTTTGGGTTTTCTGGAAATATGGACTTCTGTATCACGATACGAACTTTTGTCCTTCATGGATGCGATCTCTGGATTCAAGCTGGCGCCGGCATCGTTGCGGATTCCAATCCGGAAAGGGAATTCGAAGAAACGGTAAACAAGTCAATGGGCTTGCGAAGAGCCGTCGAATTGGCAGAGAAGAGGTTTTAAGGCATGATCGTCATCATCGATAATTACGATTCGTTCACCTACAACATTGTCCAGACAATTGCTGACAACTGCCGTGAGGACCGGACGCCTGACGATATCAGAGTATTTCGGAACGATAAGATCACCATTGAAGAGCTTCAAGAGCTTCAACCCAGAAGAATATTGGTCTCTCCTGGACCCTGTACACCCAGGGAGGCAGGAATTTCGGTCTCGGTGATAAAAGCCTTCGGTCCGAAGATACCGGTTCTCGGTGTTTGCCTCGGTCATCAGTCCATTGGTGAAGCTTTTGGGGGAGAAGTAGTCCGGGCCGGCAGAATAATGCATGGCAAGACAAGCCCGATCCATCACGACGGAAAAGGTGTTTTCACCGGCCTGCCAAATCCTTTTGAGGGGATGCGCTATCATAGTCTGGTGGTTGAACAGCATAACCTTCCGGAAATACTTAGTGTCACCGCCTGGACCGAGGAGAAGGAATTGATGGGACTGAGGCACGCTGAACTGCCGGTGGAAGGAGTACAGTTTCATCCTGAATCGATTATGACACCGGCGGGCAAGCAATTGTTGAGAAACTTCATGTCAGATGACTACCCATCGTTGCTTTGATCGAACAACAATCAGAATCGGTACCTTTCATGGACATAAAAAAGGCATTCCAGAAAATTGTCGAAGGCCAAGATCTCGACGAGAATCAGATGTATGAGGTGATCAGCTCGATCATGAGTGGCGAGGTCAGTGATGTGCTGATCGGCTCTTTTTTAACCGGCTTGAGAATGAAAGGTGAGACGGTGGATGAGATCACCGGCGCGGTCAGGGTGATGCGGGAGAAGGTCACTGGCATCGATACTGGCGTAGATATGGCCGCCGGCGGAATCGTGGTCGATACCTGCGGGACAGGCGGAGACGGTTCCGGCACCTTTAATGTGTCGACTACCTCGGCATTTGTGGTTGCAGGGTGCGGGGTAACGGTTGCCAAACACGGCAACCGTGCCGTTTCGAGTTCCTGCGGGTCGGCTGATGTTCTGGAAGCGGCTGGTATCAAGCTTGATTTGAGCCCGGCGCAGGTGAGCGAGTGTATTAAGACATGCCGGATTGGCTTTCTGTTTGCCCCCGCGCTGCATGGCGCCATGAAACATGCCATCGGGCCCCGCAGGGAAATAGGCATCCGGACCATATTTAACATCCTCGGTCCTCTGACCAACCCTGCAGGTGCCAACGTCCAGGTGCTGGGTGTCTTTTCGGAAGAGCTGATTGTACCACTGGCCGAGGTGCTTGGGAAACTTGGGGCCAAGCGCGCCCTGGTGGTTCACGGTGAAGGGAACCTTGACGAATTTACGGTTACAGGAAAAACCTCTGTTGCCGAATATAAAGATGGCAAAGTTGCAACCTACCAGATTACCCCTGAACAATTCGGTCTGCCCAGGGCCTCGCTCACTGATCTTGAAGGCGGCAGCGATGCGGAAGCCTCTGCGGAAATGATGAAAGGAATCCTCAAAGGTGAGCCCGGAGCCAGAAGAGATATGGTGCTTCTCAATGCCGGGGCAGCGTTGATGGCTTCCGGGGCGGCGCCGGACATCGCTGAGGGGATCGCTCTGGCCGCGGACTGTATAGACTCGGGCAAAGCCATCAATACCCTGGAGTCGCTGATCAGCTATTCGAGGAACTGCGGCTAATCCGCAGTGTAATCTTATATCCTTATAAAAAGATGATTTTAGATAAGATCGTAGCAAGAAAAAAAGAAGAGGTAGAACAGCTCAAGAGAGAAGGCACCACTCTCCCAGCGGAATATGACAATACAGCCATTGATCCTCCGCGCGGATTCAGCGCTGCATTGACGCACTATGGTGGCGTTGCGATCATAGCCGAAGTTAAGAAAGCATCCCCGTCCAAGGGGATAATTAGTGCGAATTTCGACCCTCAAGCTATTGCTCTGAATTATCAGGAAAATGGGGCGCAGGCGGTTTCAGTGCTTACCGATGTCGATTTTTTCCAAGGGTCACTCAAATATTTGATGCAGGTTCGCAGTACGATCAACCTGCCTGTGCTGAGAAAAGATTTTATCATCGATCCCCTGCAGATAGAAGAGGCTTCCATCCATGGGGCCGACGCCATTCTGTTAATTG
>CAJQNS010000173.1 GCA_905479735.1 uncultured Desulfofustis sp. | reverse complement strand
CAACTGACCAAGAGTATACTGGCAATTTCCGAATCAAAGTGGATAATACTGGCAGTGATCAATGTCCTGCTTCTGGTGCTCGGAATGTTCCTCGAGGGCGGCGCCCTGCTGATCATCGTCGCACCCCTCCTGGTGCCTCTTGTAAAAACCATGAATATTGACCTGATTCATTTCGGCCTGGTCATGATCGTCAATATCATGATTGGAGGCATAACACCTCCCTTCGGTTCGATGATGTTTACGACTTGCGCGATAACCGGGGCAACGGTCGGACAGTTTGTTAAGGAAATATGGCCATTTATCGTGGCCCTGCTGGTGGTGCTCATGGTGGTAACCTACCTGCCTTCATTTGTCATGTTCCTCCCCAATCTTCTATAGGCAGAAAGTGTCAAGGCTGTTAGCAGGCTGTTCTTGTTCAGTCCTTATGAGATAAACGAGGGGCAATGACCTAGATATACTCCAGAGTAAAATTTGATCTTACTAAAAGACTTGGGTGTCGATTAATTATCATTGGTGATCCTGAGCAGGGATACAAAACCACAGATAAAGCATATTGCTGATTATCTCTGACTAGCCCAAAAATCTCTCAGGCAAAGACTATCAGAGCAAAGATCAACCTTGCTTAATCCTCCACGAAGTGGCGATTTTCTCAACTTAGCGGTTATCCGACTCGATCAAGAGGCCTCTATCTCCATAGACTGAAGTCTATACACCCCTCCAACACACAGATTCTTGACGATTCAGGGTTGAGGTTCGAGCATCAAAAAACCTTGTTTGTGATCGTTGCTCCTTCTGCCAGAGAAAGGGTCTACCCATCTGCTAAGGACGATCAATTGACTTAGCACCACTAGTTCGGTAGGATCGGTCGGGGTATGGTGAACAGAATCTAATTTTCCAGGTACCCATAATTCATTTATCGCCATCACTTCTCCCAATTATGAAACCTATAAATAACAGATCTTTCTTTTATATTTTACCAGCCCTGATTGTCGTTGGTGGCAGCACCATTATTCCCCTGGCAGCGATCGTCAATTTTTCTGTTCAAGATGTATTCTATGGCAATGATTTTATTTGGGTTGGTCCCAAATGGTTTATTCAGGTGCTCAGTTCAAAGGAGTTTTATGACACCTTGCTCCGCACTTTTGCCTTTTCTGCGACGGTGATGATCATTGAAGTGCCGCTCGGTATTTTGATCGCACTCTCCCTGCCTAGAAAAGGTAGACTCATACCATTTTATATCATTGCCATTGCCATTCCGCTGATGATTCCCTGGGTGGTTGTGGGGCTTATGTGGTTGTTAATAATCCATCCTCAATGGGGTTCCCTTGGTGCACTGCTCTCATTGATCGATCTCCAGATAGATGCAAACAACATGATTGTGGCCTGGTCGATTATTGTCTTTGTAGATGTCTGGCACTGGACAAGCCTGACCATCCTGCTCTGCTACTCGGGATTGCTGGCAATCCCCGATATGTATTATCAGGCGGCGAAGATTGATGGTGCCAAACGTTGGAATCTTTTTCGCTATGTTGAACTGCCAAAAATAAAGCGGGTGTTGATGATCGCTATTTTATTGCGATTTTTAGATAGTTTTATGGTTTATGCTGAGCCATTTATTTTAACCAGAGGCGGACCGGGTAAATCCACAGTATTTCTCTCCCAAAGCCTCATGCTGACAGCTTCGAAACAATTCGATTTAGGTCACTCTGCGGCAGTCTCACTTATCTATTTGTCGATTATCGTCCTGTTCTCATGGATTCTTTATAAAGTGATGTAAGGCCAAAGTGATATAGAACTTCCTAACTATGGGTGTTGATTTGAACTCTGCAGATGAGGTCGACAGAATTAAGGGGGACATCTCCTCCAATGATTCTAAAAGCGACACCGGAAAATATCGTCGCATTGTTAAAAAATATTTACCGCTGCTTTATGTAATTTTTTTAATGCTGCCGATATATTCTCTTGTCTGTTACAGCTTTAAAACAGAATTCGAGATCAAGAACAGTATTACCCCCATACCCATGATTGGAACCTTAGCAAATTACAAGGCAATATTTGGTGATCGGCAGTCCTATATGGCTCTGGTCAATTCATTGCTCTATGTTGTCATGAATAACGCAATATCTCTTGTGGTTGCCGTTCCGGCAGCCTATGGTTTTTCTCGTTATTCTTTCCTTGGTGATAAGCATTTATTTTTCTGGTTTCTTGTCAGCCGCATGACTCCGCCTGCAACGGTGGCTATCCCATTGTTTCAACTTTACTCAGCACTTGGTATCATCGATACCCATTTTGCTGTAGCACTTGCCCATTGTTTATTTACAGTTCCCATTGCAGTGTGGATTCTCGAAGGATTTATCTCAGCAGTGCCAAGAGAGCTTGATGAAATAGCGCAATTGGATGGTTATTCCTTTCCACATTTTTTCATAAAAATTCTTCTTCCTGCCATTGCACCAGGTATTGGGGTAACCGCATTTTTTTGTTTTATCTTTTCATGGGTTGAAATACTGCTCGCCAACTGGGTGACCACCATAGATGCGGTACCGTTCGGTTCTATTATATTGCGGGCAGGCATGGCACTGGGGCTCAACCCCCTGGGCTGGATAAGTGCGATGGCAGTTTTGGCGATCATCCCAGGCGTGCTGTTAATTTATTTTGTACGCGACCATCTTGCAAAGGGGTTTGCTCTTGGTCAAATCGAGTGATGAGCAGCAGAAATTGGAACCCACAAAAAGCAATTTTTTTCGTTGCCAAGCTTCGTAGTAGAAACAACAGCAGGAAACAACAGAAAATGTTAACAAACTCTCAGCTTTCTGCTTCTCGAATCCTCTTTGTTGATATTGCCAGGATCTATGGCGTTGCCTTAGTTTTCTATGGCCATATCATTGAAAGCTATATGAAGGCAGGCAGCCCAGTTGCAGCCGTGCACTATAAATTTGTTTATTCTTTTCATATGCCCCTGTTCTTTATCCTGTCAGGCTATATTGCCAAGGAGCATCTTACTAATATCGAGTTCAGTCTCTATCTGAAAAACAAAGTTGCATCACGCCTGGTTCCCTACCTGTTTCTCTCAATACTTTTAATTATCCCGACCTTCTGGACAACCGATTTTACCGTTGGTCTTGAACTCCCCACAGTTGAAGGATATGTAAAAGGCATAGCTGTCACGGTGCTGGCCGGTTTTCCCTATTTTAATATACCGACATGGTTTCTAATCTGTTTGTTTGTGGTGGAGATGATGCATTACGTCACATCAAAATTTCTTACCTCTAATTCAAAAATAATCCTGATTGCCAGCGGGTACTATTTGATAGGATCTATTTTGGCGTGGAATGCTGGTTTCTTAAAGCCAACTAATATGCTTTCTCAACATGGAAAGATCTTTCCCTATTTCATGATCCTTGAAGCATTCACTGGGTATTCGCTATATCTGGTGGGGGTTTACCTGCATCGCAACGGTTTCCTGGCGGGCAAAATATCTGTTTTCAAGTGTTTCCTGGGGGCAGTCACTTGCCTGCTTCTGGTCTATTTTACCTATGATTTGAATAAGGGAATGTTCACCATACCCTTCTATGATGCTGTGATACTGGCTGGCTCATCCCATGGCAATCCGATTCTTTTCCCTCTTACGGCGATACTTGGTAGCGTATTGATAATGATGCTGGCTAAGTTGACCACTGACAGCAGAGTTCTGCTCTTTTTAGGGGGGAATACTTTGGTAATTTTTGGTTTAAACGGTGTGTTTTACCATTTCATCAATGACAGATTAGCTATTTGGCTCTTATCCCAACATTCCGGCAATTTCCTGGCAATTCTTGTCAGTGGTGCTTTAATTGCCTGTCTAAGTATTGCACTGACAGTTCCTTTTGTCCTTTTGTTCAATCAATTTATTCCCCAGTTGATTGGCAAGCCCAAAATCGATGGACCGCTGATCCCCAAGTTGGTCTCATGAAGAAAACCCGGCCTCTGGTAAAAACTGTTGTTTTCTTATTACCGGCGATTCTATTCATCATTTTCTACAACCTGCGAATGAACAATGAGCGCTATGAACCCCACATCTACACCCTGACAGGGGGGAGAGTACTGGTAGCCCAAATTACCGGTGATCCAGAAATCACCATGGATACCGCCGCGATAACACTGTATAGCGCGAGCAGAAAACTAAAGCTGTCTCCCAGCTATATGAGCGCTCGACATCTCCAATGGAATCAGAGAGACACAGCACCATTACAAGATTGGGTCGTTGATTATTCGAAAATGGTCCCGGTAACAGCAACAGGCCTGGCCGACATAAAAGATACTGCAGATGTAAAAATCTTCTACGAGCGCAGAGAGGAGACGGAAATTGCCGAGATTCTGCACCTTGGACCATACGAAACAATACCTGAATCGCTCGAGAAACTACGTCAATTTATCGATAAAGAAGGCTATAAAATAAGCGGGTTTTATGAAGAAGTGTACATAGTCTTCGAACAAATTGAGCCAAACCCTTATGACTATGAAACATTGCTGCGCTATCGGGTCGTCAAGTGATTGGTGTATGTCGGACGAAAACATTCATACACTCAGATGTGCAAAAATCCCTTTTAGGCTGGCCGATTATACCCTTGCCAATATCCAGCAGCCCCCGCATTTCCAAAGAATTGAGCTTATTCTTTAACCTAGGTGAGAGTACCACTGGAAATTATTACTCTCATCTCTGTGGGCAATATTCAGATCTGAAATAGTAGACAAACAAAAACGCTGCAGACCGCTAAGATATTCCTATGTCAGCCCAATGCAACATCAAGTGTCATCATTATTGAGAAGCCTATCATTACACCTATTGTAGCAATATCAGAATGTTTCTCGGCCTGAGATTCCGGGATAAGTTCCTCTGCCACGACATAGATCATGGCTCCCGCTGCAAAAGACAACGCATACGGCAGGAGTGGCTGCATGTAGACTACTGCGATTGCCCCGAATACACCGGCGATTGGCTCCACCATCCCTGAGAATTGACCGTACATAAAACTCTTCCTTCTTGACATTCCCTCTCGTCTCAGTGGAACTGAGACGGCGGCACCTTCTGGGAAGTTCTGGATGCCAATGCCAATTGCCAAGGCTATAGCTGCTCCGATTGTCGCTGCTGGATATCCGGCTGCGGCAGCACCAAATGCGACCCCAACAGCCAGTCCCTCAGGGATATTGTGAAGGGTTATGGCAAGAACCAGCAGCACAGAACGCTGCCAGCTGGTTTTGATTCCTTCGGCCTCTTTTGTAGGAAAGCCAGGATGTAGATGAGGCAGCAGTTTATCGACAATCCAGAGAAAAGCACCACCACTGAGAAAACCGACAAGAGCAGGAATCCATGGTGTTCCCCCCGCCTCCTCCACCATGCTTATTGCAGGAGCTAGAAGAGACCAGAAACTGGCGGCGATCATGACCCCTGCCGCACTCCCAAGCATTCCATCCATAACCTTGCGGTCAACCTTCTTAAAAAAAAGGACCAGACCGGCGCCAAGCGCAGTCATTAACCAAGTGAAGCAGGTCCCCAAAAATGCCTGTTTGATTGGGGAAAGAGAAAGAAACCACTCAACCATTTGACTCTCCAGCCTGATATTGTGACACGTTTTTACTACCGAAGATAGATATTCTCCGGATCATCTATCTGCGAAGCAACAAGTGGCGATGTGTCTGTTCGGAGCCACATCACCCGGAAGGAAATGAGTTACTCAGTCGGTGGGTCGACCATATTCCCTTGAGCGTTGCATCCAGGAGCATCGGCAGTCCTCCCTTGGTCAGTAGCTCCTTGCCCGACAGTACCATGGTTTTTTACCGCCTGCAGCAAACACCGGAGAAACTGCTATACCTAGAATGAACACTGCAGTGACAGTTAACACACACGTTTTCTTCATCATTACCTTTACTTGTGACTGTTGTATTACATTGTGGTCATAGTTATTGCATAATTTCATATATTTACGATTATATGGTTGTTCGAAATATCCAGTCAAGAAATAAAGCAGATGAACTCACGATGATTCAGTTTTGCTCAACTGTGTTGTCAAAACCAACGGTCCTTTAAGGTAGCCTTAAGTGTACCTGTTCAAATAGCAGAGGTATTTTTAGATAAGATTTGTCAGCAATTTAGGCCTCCTATGACGCCGATGAATATAAGACGGATACGGATAAACTCTGGTTGGAACTTACTGTAGATTTTTGAATCGCTCTGACCTGCTCCCAAAAACAACCACAGTGCTGTTTTAGTGAATCAGATGAGGTGAACGCGTACTCCGAATATCTATTGAATTAAATTGCCATTGGAATACCTCGATACTGGCTTGAATTGGTGAGCAGAGACTATTCCCGATATGTCTGTCAACCTAAAGCAGCGGAAAGGCCTTCAATGAGTTGACTGATTTCCTCCTCGGTTGTGTAATGGAGAAATGATAATCGTAGAACACCAGTATCAATAGGGATGTTCAATCCCATCAAAGGGCGGACACCGTAGAAATGTCCTTGCCCTGCCATCAGTTTCTTTTCTGTGAGTACCTTGAAGATCTCATCAATCGATTTCTTTTGGGGCACGATAGATACGGTTGGAACTCGCAGGTCTGGGTCATCCGGGCCAATAATGTAAATATCGTCGCGCTGTCGCAACCACTCCAGGAGGCCTGCCAGCAGACGTCTCTCATGATCTTGGAAGAGTTTTTTTAGATGTCGTCCTTTTGCTGCCTGATCAGCTATAACAGGGAAATGGTGTTCATAAACAGTATCAAGATAGTGAGCAACACCGGAGGCGGCAGCGATCTGGGCATGGTCAGGGCCAGCTGGCAGCATCTTTTTTCGAATATTGTGTTCATTAAAGAAGTGCCCTTGATTGGGCAGTGCATCCATTACATCTTTTTTTATGGTCATGAGACCAAGATGCGGACCCCATGTTTTGTAGAGTGAAAACAGGTAAATATCCACGCCTAAAGAGCCAATATCTGGCAGTCCATGGGGGGCATATGCCACCCCATCCACAACTACACAGATGCGAGTATTTTTTACCTTTGAGACGATTTCAGTCACTGGATTGACATGTCCAATTACATTGGAACAATGAGGGAATGCCAGCAGCCTGGTTTTTTGTGAAAGCATGGCATCAAGATCATCTGGGTTTAACAATCCTGTTTCAGGATCAACGCACCATTCCTTGATCACGATGCCAGTTTTTGCAAGGCGTCTCCAAAATCCGGCGTTGGCCTCGTGATCTTGGTTTGACACGATGATTTCGTCCCCCCCGTTCCACAGGTCCCGGAAGGCCTGGGCAAGGACATAGAGGTTCTGAGTGGTTGACGGGCCGAACTGGACTTCATCCTCGTTGACATTAAGGTAGGCTGCCAATAGTCTGTAGGACTCATCCATTGCCTCCCCAGCTTTTTGCGATGCGGGGAAATTGTAATAGGGTTGGACCTTGGTCTGTGTATAGTAGTCGTTCAGACAGGATATCACCTGCCGACATGTATAAGATCCGCCAGCGTTTTCGAAAAAGCCCCAGCCGGTTAGTGACGGTTCTGAAAATGCGGGAAATTGGTTTCTTACAAATTCCGAATCCAATTTTGTCATAATTCTCTCCTTGTGTTAAGCAAAGGCAAGCCATCGCCACCTTACAATAATCCCGCTACATTTACGCGAACAGTTGTTGGGTTGAGCATCTGGTTCAATAGAATAGAAGTCGATCCCAAATGTTAACCTATGTAAGTGAAGGCTGCACTTCACTTTCGGGAAATCAGAGATAATTCAGAGATGATGTCTGCTTACCTTCAAATCGAAGGGCAAGAAGACTCACTGGACAGGAATTGCAGATAAAGAGCAAACATATCAACAAGGCAGATCGTCTTCATCGTAAAGGTTGCCAAATCAAACACCTGCCATTGAAATGACATGCATTCTCGGAGGCTATCAGGAAGAGTCTAAAACCTAAAATATTTTCCCTTCTGCTAGCCCAGCCACTGGATTCATTGACACCAGATATGATAAAATTGAAGGTGAGTAAATCTATCATATCAAGCTCTGCAGCATGCCCACTAATTAATACGTAACAGGCAAAGGGGGTGGCAACGGCCTGGAATTTGACATTGGCTCTGATCATAAGTTGTTT
>CAJQNS010000172.1 GCA_905479735.1 uncultured Desulfofustis sp. | reverse complement strand
GGTCATAGCGAAGAGGCTCCACCCGTTCCCTTTCCGAACACGGAAGTTAAGCTCTTCAGCGCCGATGGTACTGCATGGGCAACTGTGTGGGAGAGTAGGTCGCCGCCGAATTCTTGATAACAAACCCCCCTTACCTTTCTTAGGTATGGGGGGTTTGGCGTTTGGGGGATGGGGGATGGTCTATCAGAGCCAGGAATGGCCGGTTCTGTCCAGCAGCTGGGCGGCTTCTCGGGGGCCTGGTGAACCTGCCTCGTAATACACAACCGGGTTGGCTACTGCCCGGAGGCGGTCAATGTAGCTCCAACTCTTCTGAAGCCAGTCCCAGCGGGTAAAAAGCAGAGGATCGCCTCCTATGACGCTGGCCAGTATAGCCTCATAAGCCTCCGGCGTATTAGGACCGAAATGGCAGTGGTGGCAGAAGTCCATCAACACCGTTTCGGATGTATGGCCTTCACCGGGCTTTCTTACATTGAAAGCGATGGCAATTCCCTCGTCCGGCTGAATGCGAATGATGATCAGATTGGGCGTATCCAGGGTTGCCAGCCCGTCTATAAGCTGCTCTTTAAATATCACTTTGATTTCGGCATATCTGCGATCCAGTCGCTTGCCTGTTCTCAGGTAGAAAGGTGTACCGGACCAGCGGGGTGTATCGACAAACACCCGAGCGGCGACATAGGTTTCGGTCATCGAATCCGGTGGAACACCTTCCTCCTGCCGATAAGCCGACAACGCCCCGCTCTCTGAGGAAGTAGAAACGTACTGCCCGGTGACCACATCCTCGGAAGTAGGGGGGCGCAGTGCCGCCATCACCCGTACCGCCTCATCGCGAACCGCATTACCGTAACCAGAAACCGGCTGCTCCATTGCCGTAAAACAGAGCAGTTGAAGCAGATGGTTCTGCAGCATATCGCGAATGGCCCCACTTTTGTCATAATATGAAGCACGCTCTTCGACCCCAAGCGATTCACTGACGGTGATCTGCACGCTGTCAATGGCGTTACTATTCCAGCCGCAGGAGAAAATTTCATTGGCAAAGCGCAGAAACAGTATATTCTGAACCAGTTCCTTGCCAAGATAATGATCGACCCGGTAAATCTGGTCCTCATCGAGAACAGCCGATATCTGCTGATTCAATTTAGTTGCTGTGACCAGATCGGAGCCGAAAGGCTTTTCAAAAACGACACGCTTCCAGCCCTGCCCATCGATAAGTGGTTCAATGGTAGCCGCGACGGTAGCAAAGACTGAGGTGGGCAAGGCCAGATAAAACAGTATATTTTCGCCGCAGCTGTTCAGGTTCCTGACCTCGTCTACAATCGACTGCAGATCTGCGGCAGTACCGTCGTCCAAGTCAAAACTACGGTAATGTATCATTGCGGTGAGCTGGTTTAGCAGGACTTTATCGTGCTGCTCGATAAAATTCTCGAGCTCCAGGCGCTCTAAGTATTGAGTCTGTGAATAGGGCTTGCGCCCCAGGCAGACAATGGCTGTCCCCTCGCTTAATTCACCGCGTTCGAGCAGTCTGTAGAATGAGGGGATCAGTTTTCTCCTGGCCAGGTCGCCGGTTGCCCCAAAAATGATGGCCATATGTGAATCAAGACTCACGAATACCCTCCTTCACTGTCTCTGAGAATGAAATGGTTTTCTATGGTTCTTACGATAGCAGCCGGGCATTCTCTAACCGGGACAGCATCGTCAAGACAGTTTTTAAACGCCTGCTGCTTGCCCTTGCCGAAAAACAGCAACACCGCGCTAGAGGCTCTGGAAATCAGTCTCGGTGACGCACTCATCCTCTGCGGCGGTGGCTTGGGAGCGGATTTGGTAACCAGGAAATAATCATCCGGACTGTCTATGGTTTCATGCTCGGGAAAGAGTGATCCAATATGGCCGTCCTCACCGCTGGACAGGAGCAGCACTTCCAGCCGCCCGCCATGCGGATCCAGCTTGCGGCGATAGCGCTCAAGTGCAGCTTGCTCTTGCCCCGGTTCCTGTAAAAACGGATGCAGATTGGCAGAAACCATATAAGAAGAGACAACCGGAAACACAAGATTGTAATTGGAATCGGGATGATCTGAAGGTACCAGGCGCTCGTCCACCATGAAGAGATGAAGGCGCGACCAGTCTACCTGCTCGCTGCCCAGAAGCTTAAGAACATTTTCGACACTGCGGCCGCCAACGACGCCAAAACTAACCTGCGGCTGCCGTGCCAAGGCCGCCTTGAGCGATTGGGCCAGAAGATTGGCAGCCTGCTGATCGAGGTCCTGTCGTCTACCCTTGATAATCATTTGAGTCCAGCCCCAGCAACGTTGACAGCTGCCCAGCTTCGACAACCTTTTAGCCTTGGGATTCCCTTCTGATGGTGGTGCAAAGGTTTACCTTTCTTGCTGGTTTACAACAACTTCTTATCCTGCAGATCTTTGGCAAAGACATTAACAAGGCCGTCAAAATAGGACTTGCTCATTTTGGGGTCCACCGATTTAGACTGGGCCGACCAGATCAGCTTCTCGGTTTGGGCGTCGTAAAGATTCGATTCAATCGATACCGTGGTTACCGTATAGGTATAACCCGGACTATAGCGAACCTCGCGGTAAGCCATTGGATAGTAGCGGTATACACTGGAGTAATAGGGATCGACATAAAGCGGTTGTGGCGGGCTGTAATGTTGTTTCTTATCGGTGGTGAGGTGCCTGGTTATCAGGACAAAACGTGCCTTTGCCATGGCCACGGCCGTTTGTACTGCCTGTTTGGTCGGCTCGATATCTGAGACCTGCAGGCTGTAACTCGGTATTACCCTCACTCCGGATTCTGCAAGTTTAGCAACAAAACCATCCTCGTAGAGCCTGCGGCTGGTTTCCTCCTCGGTGACTGCAATCACCAGTACATCGTCAAGTGAGTTAGCGCCGGAATAACTCTGATCATGCCAGGCATTAGTAAGGCTGGTCGACGCACAGGAAGACAAGAGAATTGCTACGGCAAGATACAGAAATAAAAGGTACAGCCTAGGTTGAGATCGACCGATTATCATGTTGTCTCCTTCTCAAATGGGTAAATAATTTTGCCAAATTTCTCATTCAATCCCCAAACCATCAATCACCAAGACAGGTGCCAACGTTGCGGGCGCTCTCCAACCAGCAATGGTCGAGGGGAACCACTTTTCTTTTACCAACCACATCGTCAAGGGGCACCGGTTCGGTTTCTTCCCCTCGGACGGCAATCATCACATTGGAGGCCCCCTCTTCTATATATTTAACACAGGCACTGCCGAGTTTGGTCGCCAGGATCCTGTCGGTGGCCGAGGGTGTACCACCCCGTTGAAGATGTCCGAGAATGGTCAGCCGAGATTCAAGTCCGGTCATTTCTTCGAGTTTTTGAGATAGCCGCAAGGTATGTTCAGAACGTTTTTTTGAAAAACGATTGTAAGCTTCGCCCGCCCTCTTTTTCTCTTTGAGATGACCTTTTTGCTTGGCTTTGAGTTTTTTTGAGCGCAGTTTGTCGCGTTTCTTCATCTCCTCGATCGACAAGGCTCCTTCAGCAACAACGACAATACTGAAGTTGTTTCCCCGCTGCTGACGTTTCCGGATGGCCCTGGCCACTTTTTCGTGGTTGTAGGGAATCTCTGGAATGAGAATCACATCGGCTCCGCTTGCCACCCCCGCTCCAAGCGCCAGCCAGCCTGCATTGTGCCCCATCACCTCGACCACGATGATACGGTGATGGCTATGGGCCGTGGAATGCAGCCGGTCTATGGCTTCAGTGGCAATTTCCACCGCTGTGTCGAAGCCAAAGGTCACATCGGTTCCGTACACATCGTTATCAATGGTCTTAGGAAGTGTCAGGATGTTGAGCCCGCGCTGGGCCAGACGGTGGGCATTCTTCTGAGTTCCCCCGCCGCCGATACATACCAGTGCGTCGAGATTATGCCGATAGTAATTGTCGCAGATCACTTCACTCATATCCATCAGCTCACCGCCCACCGGCATCTTGTGCGGCTTATCTCTGCTGGTACCGAGAATCGTGCCGCCCAGGGTCAGGATCGAGGTGAGCATGGACCGTTCCAACCTCATGATCCTGTTCTCCATCAGGCCACGGAATCCGTCCCTGAAACCGACAACCTCCATATGCCCTGTATCGATGGCTGTTTTACCGATTGCCCTGATGGCAGCGTTAAGGCCGGGACTGTCACCGCCGGCGGTAAGAATACCTATATGTCTGTTCATTAGTTGTTCCTGTTAAGTTGTGAGCATACTGATATCAATCCACCTGCATGACTATAATCAGCAGCTGGACCTTTTGCATGGAATCGAGCCCAATTATTCTTTTTGAGCCTTCGTTTTGGTGTCGGATTGAACGAAAACAGGTATCTGGCTTTTTCCCTGCTTGGTTTTGAGGGATGAATCAAGAGCCGGAAAATCGGCAATGAATTGATTCTTTCTCCGCTTGAGCTGCCGCAGCCGAAACTGATCCAGGAGGTGATGAAGAAAAAGCATAATCAGGATTACGGCGGAGCCTAACTTCAACCAGTAAGGTATTGTCTCCCGCACTTCAGAAATCACTGCCCGAGCTTCAATATCAAGATAGTGATAGACACCATCAAGACCAAGACCGAACAAGATCGACACTACTGCAATCACAATCAGATAACGGATCGTTCCCATCTTGCCTAAAATCCTGATCAGCACCGAGAGGGAGGTCATGTTGGTGGCCGGACCAACCAGCAGAAAGACAAGAACGGCGCCGGGGCTTGCCCCTTTGAGCAGAAAAGCGGCGGCAATAGGCGTCGACGCGGTTGCACAGATATAGATGGGCATGCCCATTAAGAGCATGGCCAGCATTGCCACAATACCGCCGCCAAGGATCATCTGCGACAAGCTTTCAGGCATATAGACAGTGATGAGTCCGGCAAGAAAGAGCCCGACAAAAAACCATAAGGCGATATCCGCCCAGATCTCCCTGAATCCATATCTGAGACCATGGATAATCCTCGTCATAAGGGGCTCCTGATCTTCTGAGGTATCCCCTGCAGCAGCTGCAGATACTGGCGTTGGTGAATCCAGTTCGGCTGAGGATTTCCAACTCACAGTGTTCTCCAGAATGCCTGCGGTGATACCTGTTATGAAGGCGGCAAGCGGCCTGGCCACGGTCATGATAGGATCAAGCAGGGCATAGGTAATGGCGATGGAGTCGACCCCGGATTCCGGAGTAGAAACAAGAAATGACGCCAGCGCTCCCTTATTTGCACCCTGCTTCTTGAACGATGCTGCCGCCGGCAGCACACCACAGGATCAGAGCGGTAAGGGGATACCGAACAGAGACGCCTTGATTACCGAACGATATCTGCCGTGCCGAAGGTGGCGGCTGATAAAATTCTGATTTATAAAAACTTTGATACAGCCAGCCACCACTATGCCAATGATGATATAGGGAGAGGAATCAAGCAGAATTCTCCACATTTCCAGGCCGACTTCTGTTAATTCTGTCATGGTCACCTACCTTGAGCCAGCTCTGTCACATGATCACGGGCCACCCGGGCCAACTGCATAACGTGATCATCGACCAACCTATAATAGAGTACCTGGCCGTCTCGTCTATTTTTTACCAGATTCATGGTGCGCAATATCCTTATCTGATGACTTGCAGCCGATTCACTTACCTCAAGCAGAGCCGCCAGGTCACAGACGCACATTTCCTGCCCATCCAGAGCCAGGAGAATCTTCAATCTGCCGGGATCGGCCATGGCCTTGAACAGATCGCTCATTGATTCAAGCTTGGCGTAGCGACCCAGATAATCGCGGGCAATTTGAAGCCGATCTTCATGTATGATTCTTCGTTCGCAGAGTTCCGGATTCACCTATATCACCTTATATGAATATTTGTTCATATATTAAAACGTATAGTGTTATAACGCAACAAAGAAGATGCATTTTTTACCACCATTGACCATAATGGCGGGGACCTGAAACCAATTATTCATCATCGCTCAAAATCCATGCCCGGAAATCTTTACATCGTCGCCACCCCGATCGGCAACCTGGAAGACATGACCCACCGGGCCATTCGAATTCTCGGAGAAGTTGACCTGATTGCCGCCGAGGATACGCGCCATACCAGGAAGCTCCTCACCCACTTCGGAATTCGCACGCCGCTGACGAGCTATTATCGAGAAAAAGAGGCCAGTCGAGCAAGCGAGTTAATCGATCAGCTTCTCGGAGGTGCAGATGTCGCCCTGGTCAGCGACGCAGGGACCCCTGGTATTTCTGACCCAGGAGCGATCCTGGTTAAAGGGGCCCGCCAGGCAGGAATACCCATAATCCCCATTCCCGGGCCATCGGCTTTGAGCGCGGCGCTGAGCTGCGCCGGTCTCGAATCAGGGTCATTTCTTTTCGTCGGTTTTGCCCCGCCGAAATCCTCACAGAGAAAGAAACTTCTGGAATCTCTTTCAACCTCAGACCATCCTCTTGTTTTTTATGAATCTCCGCACCGAATCGGCCGTTTCATCAGAGACGCCTTCGAGATTCTAGGCGACCGTACGGTATTGTGGGCCCGGGAGATAAGCAAGAAATTCGAAGAGATCGAGGAGACCACCCTGGAGCAGTTAGTGCCAAGAATCACGGCAGAGAAAATCAGGGGCGAGCTGGTGGTGATCATTCATCCAGGAGACGAGGAAAGCCCCCAGGCACAATCACTTGAAGAGATACTCATCTGGTATCGTGACAACAGTACCCTGTCGCTGAAGGACGTCTGCAGGAGGGTGGCCGCCGACATGGGCACCGGACGCTCGGAAATTTATCGGCAGGCACTGGAAATCTGGAACAAACAGCAGTGACAACAGCCATGAGAACCTGTATATCCCCTGGCGGTAAATTTGTGTTCGGCATCCACAAACCTGCCTATTCGGTCCGTAACCTGCGCAGTCGCACCAGGGTCGAAAAACTAGGTAGTGATCGGCAGGGTACCCCGGTCGTCAATGCGGCAAACTATCCCTCAGGCAACATAGAGGTCGAACAGGCTGACTGGATTTATGAAATTGCCAACCCGCTGCCGTTTAGAGGCACCACCTTTATAGGTAAAGGGTGGGCAGACCGCAGTGCGGAGCATCCTGGGCGCATCAAACTCATTGATCAGGAGGAAGTTTCCCTGCACCGCTGGTTCAAGAACCAGAGATTCGATCCAACCCTAATCGACAGCCTCCCCCGTCCGCTGCTGCTAAGTCTGGCCGTCACCTCAACTGACCCTGCCGACCTGGTCAGGCTGGCTCGCAAAAGCTGCCGTTTCGAATTCGACGATGATGACCGACCCATCGGACTCTGCTATCCCGAAGGACCGGCCGGAAAACCCGGGATTCTCGATTTCGATCTTTTCGAGGCGGTGGCCAACAATGGACACCTTGCCGACGACTATAAAATCGCCATGGTGATCCGTCCGGGGGCCCAGGGCGGCAGTGAGATCGTCGGCGATTATCATGAATCTGGAGCAACCCATATCTACGAGTATCTGAGAACAAATTCCTACATCGGCGGCGGCCATTATGCGGCAAATATGGCTGACGATGCCATCAGATATCGGATCGACCACCTTAGCGGAGCCGATATTAAGGGCCTGAGACATCTCTACTACCAGCGGAGCTATATCCGTCTTGCCGATTTCCTGGCCATCGAGCTGCCGGGTCAGTCGATGACAGCGGCCCAGCTCGAAGATCTCCGACAGAGCATAGTCAGCCACCGCGATTACCGGCAGACAGATATGGCGGCCACCCTGTGGGGATGGAATTTCGGATTTGATTTCAGCCCCTCGGGATATCGGCTGCACGCCTCGCACCAGCAGATTCATCAACAATATGCGATGATTCCCAATCGTATAGAAGGATTTGAAGGCGGCTCCTCGGCCGGGTTCACCGACTATCAGCCCTTTTCTTCCGGTGACATGATAGCAGAAGTCATCGCAGCCTACCGGGACCTTTATGAAAGCGGTTTTTTCCTCGACTATCTCCGGACTATCTCTGCCAACACCCGAATGGACGGCCGCAGTGACCTGGACAGCAACCTGATCGTCTGGCAGGATGAACAGGTAATGCTCTTCGTCCCCAAAGCCCAGACCTCGCAATGGGAACTGCAATTGATGACCAAACCGGATCAGGAGGGGAACTTTGCCGGAAATATCGTCGAAGCCTCTCACCAAATGCGTCGTTCGCTCGATCTGGGACTTCTGAAGGCCCAGCAAGCACTGGCCGGTCGGGGTGCTTCAATGGTGACTACCATCGAGTATTCGAAACGATTTTCCTCGACGCTGACCGACCAGCCGCTCATCTACTGCCTCATGCCTAAACTGCCGCAGTCCATGGGCGCTTTCAGCGAGGCCCAGCTCCGTTTCATCAACGGCCACTACCCTGAAGATTTCGCCGCAGTCTGCAGGCAAAGCCTGGATGAACTGCGGATTTAATTGGCCAAGCGACAGCGGCGTCCTTATTTTCCTTATTGAGAAAAGAGTCGCTGTTGGTGTATTATGTAAGGTTTACCATTAGTAACAATAATATCCGCAATTTGGAGTAAAAGATGAGTACCAAGAAGTATTTCGGCAACTGGGGAGGAAGCTTTATCCCCGAAGCTTTATACGACACTTTTCAGCAACTCAATAGGGCCTATCTACAGATCAGAAACGATCCCGCCTTCTGGGAAGAATATATTTCCCTGATGTCGACCTATTCGTGCCGTCCCACCCCGCTGACCCACGCCGAAAATCTCTCCAACCACTTCGGCGGAGCTCAGATCTACATCAAGCGCGAGGACCTCAA
>CAJQNS010000171.1 GCA_905479735.1 uncultured Desulfofustis sp. | reverse complement strand
GGCTGACCGTCTTTTTCCTGGATCCGGACATGAATTTCCTTGATCAGCCGTGGCAGATCAATTCCTCCAGCACAGATATCCTTGCAGGCTTCGCAGTTGATGCAATTCTGGACCAGATGCTTGGCGTTTTCCTCGCCATGGAAAAAATAGGTGAGAATCAGGCCGATGGCACC
Organism: uncultured Desulfofustis sp.; assembly: GCA_905479735.1. Classification (GTDB taxonomy): domain Bacteria; phylum Desulfobacterota; class Desulfobulbia; order Desulfobulbales; family Desulfocapsaceae; genus JABDQA01. The sequence continues at coordinate 35,499 of CAJQNS010000171.1, read as the reverse complement.
GATATAGACATGCCCCATCTTGTGTCCGCCCACCAACCGATATACCGGACAGACGTTGGCACAAGCGCCGCAGCGTACACACCTGAAGACCTGAGAGAAGAGCGGGTCGGCGACCATCTCTCGACGGCCGTTATCGAGCAGTACGTAGTGAACTTCTTTTCTCTCCCCGGCACTGACCCCGCACTGGTTGGCGCCGGTGACCCAAGTCACATAGGAAGTAATAGCCTGGGCAGTTGCATTCCTGGTCAGCACCTTGACCTGGGACAAGGCATCGCCGATGGTGGGAACCAGTTTGTCGATGCCCAGAAGCGCCACATGTACACGCGGCAGCGTGGTGACAAGCCTGGCATTTCCCTCGTTAGTGACGATACCTATGGAACCGGTTTCGGCCACTCCGAAGTTGGCCCCGGTTATACCCATCTCGCCTTCGGCAAATTTTCGCCTCATCTGGTTCCTGGCAACCTTGACCAGTTTCTCGATCTGCTCATCTTCCTCCTTGCCGGTAACTTCCGAAAACAGATCCTTGACGTGGTAGCGGGACAGGTGAATGGCGGGCATAACCATGTGCGAGGGCGGCTCATCACGCAGCTGAATAATCCATTCGCCCAGATCAGTCTCCGTTACCTCAAAGCCTTCTGCGACCATGGCAGGCACCAGGTGAGTCTCCTCCGCGGTCATCGATTTGGTTTTTATGACTTTTCGACAACCGGCCTTCAGTCCGATTTCGTTGATGATGGCATTAGCCTCATCGGCGTCTTTGGCATAGTGAACGACCACACCGGCTTCTTCCGCTTGTCTGGTAAACTGTTCCAGATAGTGGTCGAGACTTTTGAGTGTCTCATCCTTCATATCGGCAACGTCAGAAACGAGCTGTTCCACATCGATTTCGGAAAAGGCGTTGTCCCGTCCAACCCGGTAGGCGACGGCGAATTTATCCAGTGCCGAACGCAGGTACTCGTTATCCAGAGATTCCTGGCATTCTTTACGGTAGGTTTTCAGGCTTTTTGCTTCCGGCATGATCAGTCCTCCAAAATCAGAATATGAAGCTCGAGTGGTCCATGAACACCAATGGAGAGAACACGCTCGATATCAGCAGTTCGGCTTGGTCCGGTGATAAAAGCGGTGTAATTTGGCGAGTCTAGCATGAATTTCTGCAGCTGCTTCTCGGCCCCATATCCGTCGACGAAGATTTTCGATTTCGGCAACACGCACACATGATATTCACACAGCATGGTTGCCAACCGAAGCTCTTCATCCGGGCAGTTGAGCACCAAGGTACCGGTTTCGGCAAGGCCGAGGTCTCCATAGGTGAGTCCGACATCGACGCCGATGAGATTGTCCCGCATCCCAGAATCAATGCAGTCGACGGAATTTTCCGTACACTTTTCTTTGAGCAGGCCATACTCAGATTCAGAGAGAAATGGGGCGGCTATAACTTTGCGAAGCCCAGAAATGTCGACAGCCCCGTCGCTTATCGCATAACGGTTCAGCGGCCGATCGAGGCACAAAGTTACCGCATAGCTCACCGCTTCATCGAAAGATGTAATGGTTGAAACAGTGGCAGCGGAAAGTTTTGCCTTCTCAACAAATCTGTCAATATCTGAGGACTGCTTCGGAATGGCTTCCTGGGTTTCGGTCATTGTCGTGCATCCTTTAAATATTTTGCGTCTTCAACAACGCTTATGCTCTCTCGGGCTATGGCCAGTTCCTCGTTGGTCGGGATAACCCAGATTTGAACACGGCTCTCAGCAGTATGCAGAGAGGCTGGTTGTTTAAATCGCTGTAGGTTTTTCTCAACATCGAGTTCGATGCCGAGATGCTCCAAGCCGGCAACCGATTTTTCCCTGACGATTGGATCGTTTTCCCCAATGCCGGCGGTGAAGACCAAAGCGTCCACCCGGCCAAGCACCGCCATATAGGCACCGATATATTTTTTGTTCCTGTAAGTCTGCACCTCAAGGGCGAGACTGGCCAGTTCGTCCCCCTTGCCTGCTGCATCGTGGATATCTCTCATGTCGTTGAGACCGCAGATGCCTTTCAAACCCGAATCCTTGTTGAGCATGGCGTCTATCTGCACCAGATCCATACCCGCAGTGCGCTGCAGAAATAAATGTATAGCCGGGTCCACATCCCCGCTTCTGGTTCCCATGACCAGTCCTTCGAGCGGCGTCATACCCAGCGAGGTATCTACACTGCGGCCCTGTTCGACAGCGCTCATGGAACATCCATTGCCAAGATGAATGGATATCAGATTGGTCTCTGACAGTCGCTTGCCCATCAGTGCGGCACATTCTCCGGCAACAAATTTATGGGAAGTACCATGAAAACCATAACGGCGGACGCGGTGACGTTCATACAACTCATAAGGCAGCGCATAGATATGTGCCCGTTTGGGGATCGTCTGATGAAACGCCGTATCAAAGACCGCCACTTGTGCTATCCCCGGAAACAGCTGCCTTGCAACCCTGATGCCATCAAGGTTGGCTGGGTTGTGCAGCGGAGCCAGCGGAATATTCCGCTCTATTGCAGCAACCACCGTGTCATCGATAATAGTCGGTTGATGAAAGGCTTCCCCTCCATGGACAACTCGATGCCCGATAACACCGATCTCCTGCCTGGAACGAACCACGCCTTCCTGTTCATCGCAAAGAACTTCGCCAGCCATAACCATGCCATGCTGATGATCAGTGATTTTAGTCACTTTCTCTATTGTGCTCTGGGCTGACGATCCGGGTCGCATCAGGCAGCTGATTTTACCCGCTTCCTCGCCGATACGTTCAACCAGGCCAGAGGCCAGGACATGCTCGCCCTCCATCTCCAGGAGCTGGAACTTTATCGAGGAACTGCCCGAATTTATAATCAGTGCTTTCATTTCCTAGAGATCTTCCGCCTGGGCCTGTACCGCAGTAATGGCAACCGTATTGACGATATCATCAATGGTACACCCCCGGGACAAATCATTTACCGGTTTGTTGAGTCCCTGCAGGATCGGCCCTATGGCCACGGCGTTGGCGGCTCGCTGCACGGCTTTATAGGTGTTGTTGCCGGTGTTCAGATCGGGAAAAATGAACACTGTTGCCCGCCCCGCTACTGCGGATCCCGGCATCTTGGTGTTGGCCACTTCAGGATCGATAGCGGCATCGTATTGCAGTGGACCTTCCAGAATGAAATCGAGATTTCGTTCCTTTATCAACTTCTGGGCTATATGGGTGGCTTCCGCCACTTTTTCCACGTCCTCACCCTTACCGGAAGTGCCAGTCGAATAGCTGAGCATGGCCACCCGCGGTTCGATACCAAAAGTGCGTGCCGTCTCAGCGGAACTCAAAGCAATCTCGGCAAGCTGGGAAGCATCGGGGTTGGTATTGACCGCACAGTCACCGTAGACCAAAATACGATCACGCAGACACATGAGAAATACTGAACTGACGATGGTAAAGCCCGGTTTGGCCTTGATGAACTCAAAGGCCGGACGGACTGTGTGGGCCGTGGTATTCAGAGCACCGGAAACCATACCATCGGCGAACCCTTTGTGGACCATCATGGTGCCAAAATAGGTAGTGTCGGACATCCTGTCTCTGGCCATATCCTCTATGACGCCCTTGTGCTGGCGCAAAGAGATGTAGGTCTGAACGAAATCATCAAGCAACGGGCTGGTCTGGGGATCAATCACTTCCACCCAGGTGAGATCAAGCCCACTAGCAGCAGCCAGGGCCCTGACCTGATCCTCTCGACCGAGAATTGTCAGATCCGCAACCCCACGCCTGAGAAGGATATCGGCTGCCCTGAGAATGCGTTCACAGTTTCCTTCAGGCAAGACGATTCTCTGGCGATTCTCAGCGGCCCTTTCGGTGAGTGAATATTCGAACATCTTGGGAGTGATTTGAGCCGGCCGGTCGGTGATCACGTTTTCCCGCAATTCGGCGACATTCACGTACTTTGAAAAATCACCGAGGGCCGTGGCTATTCTGGGTTGATCGCCGGCCTCAATATGTCCGTATAGCTCGTAGAGCTGCTTAACAACCAGATAGGTATGACCTTTTACACAGATTATCGGCACGGGCTTGCCCGACCAACCTTCAATGAGGCGGCGAACATTGTCTGAGGGTACCAGGCCGCCGGTAAGCACAATACCCGAAACTTCTGGGTAGGAGGTTGAGGAGCGGGCCGAGAGGCTGGCCAGAATGATGTCATGCCGGTCGCCAGGCGTGATTACCAAACATCCCGGAGTGATGTATTCAAGGAAATTCTCGACCCTCATGGCGGCCACCACATAATCCCCGACAACCATGTTTAAAGCCGCTGCTCCGTACATGATACTGCCGTTGAGCCAGCGATTGACATCACCAACAGTGGGGTTGGCGAGGGCTGGATTCTCTGGGATAACATAAAACGGCAGCCCCTCATCCGGATGATATTTCCGCCTTATGTCAGAGAGGATCTGTGATGTCAAGCCCTCCGGTGCACGATTTATAATCGAAGAGATAAGAATAAGTCCCTTCTCTTTGTGGCTGTCGATGGACACCTGAACCTGCCGGATCATCTCCTCGACCGTTTTCTTGCGGCCCGAGGAAATCAGTAGAACCGGCGCCCCGAGATTGGCTGCGATGTCGCCATTTATCTCTGATTCGAAGGTAGTATCCTGGCCCCTGAAATCGGTTCCCTCGATCAAGACGAAATCGTATTCATCGGCAATCTCGCGGTATTTTTGGAGAATGAGGTCATGTAAATCGTCCTCGCGACCGGAATTGATCAACTCATAAGCCTTTTTCAGGGTACAGCCGTAGCAGGTTTCATACTCCTGCTCAAGATTGAAATGGTCGCTGATAAGACTAATATCGTGGTCCGGTTTTTCCTCCACATGGTCATTGATTATCGGCCTGAAAAAAGCCACTCGATGAAGCTGATTCAACAGCATCTGCATGATGCCGAGGACGATGACCGACTTTCCGCTGCGCTCTTCGGTGGCAGTTACGTAGAGATTGTTCGGCATGTGGTCAGTTGGATTAGTTTGAGATTAAAGGGCTATGGTCGCCTCGACCCTGGTATCCAGGTGTCGGATGGCTCCGTCATACTGTCTTACCGAGGATTGGGAACTTAGCACAAATCAGGGCAAATGGACATATGCGTTTGGTGGAATGGGGACGAAATTTTCACTTCCAGGAGTCTTCCAGAACAATTTCAGCGCCGCGGTTCCTTTGCGCTGGAAATATTCCACCTGCAGCGGATAATGACCGGCCTTGTCAAAGGTGGCGTGGCCTATATTGGAGAGCCGGTCCGAATGCTGTTCTGGGTCGCTGATCACTGTCTCACCGCTGAACAGGACGTTGACACCGTCGTTGGACAGAGCCTGAAACTGATACAGCCCTTCTTCTTTGATAACGAGATAACCCAGCATACGCATAGCCACCCCACGGTTGGTACCGCTGTCAAAGACCTCTTCCTTGCCGAACTGATGATTCAATTCGAAAATGGGTTTGCCTGTTTTTTTCCTGAACGAGGAACCGCCATTTCCGGGAATGCTATCCAGGTTTCGTTCAAAAAATTCCAGATAATAGACAACGCTCAATCCTTTTGCCAATAACTCCAGTGAAACGATCTCGGGTTCAATGTTTTGCACCTGGAGCGGCGCGTATTCGACCGGCTTGCTGAAATCCTTGGCAGCATCAGCAGGCGGTACTGCAAGCAGACAAAGCACTCCGATTAACAACAGCCATTTTTGTCCAAGTTGCGATCGCATACTCTATCCCCTTTGCTGATCTATTACAGTTCTTGATTCACTGGTTTCAAATCTATTCATTTCCTCTGAAAATACAAATTCATACCCTTTCAATTCCAGGGTTTGTGATTATTTCAACTTAAGTGTGGTGATAGATCGAACAGATCAGTCACACATTGTTCTTGAAGATATGAATAAAGTGTATTCTCTTTATTAGTGGCATGAGCATCCATGCCGTTCCTTGACCACCCCAAAGTGCCGGAGCTTACGCAGGTTCGGCCCGGAAATCTCAGCCATAGGAGTGAACAATGAAGTGTAAATCCCTGTCTTTCCACCTTGTCATTGCCGCAGTTGCCATTGCTTTTTTTAGCGCAAATCCAGCTCGGGCAGCTGAGGAACGCAGCTATCTCCTTGCAACTGCAACCACCGGAGGTACATACTACCCAGTTGGCGTGGCCATTTCGACGCTTACCAAGGTTAAGCTGCAGCCAAAACACAAAATTGGTATGTCTGCCATCAACTCAGCCGGTTCCGGAGAAAACATCAAGCTTTTGCGGGATGATGAAGTTCAGTTTGCCATTCTGCAGGGCCTTTTTGGCTACTACGCTTGGAACGGTAAGGGTCCTTTGGAAAATGACGGCCCCCAAAAAGAATTGCGCTCGGTGACCATGCTCTGGCAGAATGTAGAACATTTCACCATTCTTGCAGACAAAGCGAAAACCGGCACCATCGCAGACCTGGAAAACCTTAAGGGTGAGCGTATGGCTCTGGGCGCCAAAAATTCAGGAACCATTGGATCCAACAAGTTCCTGCTGGGTAACCTCGGCCTGGATGCAGAAAAAGATTTCGAACTTGTATATGGCGGCTACGGCCCCAGTGCAGATGCTTTGCAGAACGGACAAATTTCCGGTTTAGGCATTCCCGGAGGAGCGCCAACCGGTGCAATTACCCGCGTTATGGCTGCCATGGGCGATAAAATCCAAATTCTTGATTTCACCGACGAGCAGGCCAAGAAGGCTGATGGTGGATTTGAACTCTATACCCGCTACGTGATCAAATCCGGAACCTACCCGGGGCAGGCAAAAGATATCAACACTATTGCCCAGCCGAACTTTCTCGCCGTCCGAGCTGATGTTGACGAAGAGGCTGTCTACATGATTACCAAAACCATTTATGAGAACCTGCCGTTTCTGAATGCAATTCATAAAGCTACTTCAGTCATGGCTCTTGAAAAGTCCCTTGCAGGATTGCCAATGCCGCTGCACCCGGGAGCAGCCAAGTACTTTAAAGAAGCAGGGCTGGACATCCCGGCTCGATTGATGCCCTAATAAATGCTACCAAGTTCACTCCCGCCCATTGCCGGGAGTGAACTTGCCGACTTCCCCTCAGGTGTAATGTGTGAAAGCCGAAACCTCCGAGACCGATTCGCAGCTATATATTGAGAAAGCCATATTTTTTCTCGGGGTCATCGTCTCTTTACTGCACATTTATTTTAATATATTCGCCATACTTCCCAACCTTCTTCAAAACTCGCTTCATTTCTCCGGGTTTGCGCTTCTCTGCGCCCTCGTCTACCCGATAAGAAAAACAAAGGGTTCCCCCAGGAGTAGTTTTTCTCTCTTCATTGATCTATCCATAGGGGTAATTGCTGCAGTCTGCGCACTTTACATGATTAGCATGGAGGATGCGATTTACGCCCGCGGCGTGCATTTGAGCAGAAACGAGTGGATAGCAGGTACCCTGCTCATTTTCACAGCCATTGAATTTACCAGGCGCACCACCGGCTGGATTATTCCTGTCCTCATTATTCTTGCTCTCTCCTACGTCGGCTGGTGGGGCAGTCTGATCGGCGGTGTTTTTAAGTTCAGCGGATTGACTGCCGAAACCATACTTTTCAGATCAATCTATGGTGATGACGGCATTTTTGGAAACATAGCCAGAATATCCTCGACTTTTGTCTTCATGTTTATCCTGTTCGGCGCATTTCTTCTGAAATCAGGTGCCGGAGAATTCGTCATAAACCTTGCTAGAGCCGTAGCCGGAAGATTTATTGGTGGCCCGGGACTTGTCGCAGTCTTTGCCTCCGGTCTTACCGGGACCATTTCCGGTTCTGCTGTTGCCAATACCGCCTCAACAGGAGTAATTACCATCCCGTTGATGAAACGGGCAGGATTCGAACCAAAATTTGCAGCTGGTGTCGAAGCTGCAGCCTCAACCGGTGGACAACTGATGCCGCCAATTATGGGAGCTGGAGCTTTTGTGATGGCCAGCTATACTCAAATCCCCTATACCACGATCGTTGTTTACTCGGTCTTGCCGGCAATTCTTTATTTTGCCACGGTTGGTTTTTTCGTGCGGGTAGAAGCCAAACGTTCAAATATTGAGGCAGTGGAAGATGAAAATCTTAAGATATTCGAGGTAATAAAAACAGGAGGGCTGCCTTTTCTCCTGCCAATTTCAGTTTTGATCGGCTTGTTGATATATGGCTTTACACCCACCTATGCCGCCGGCATTTCCATTGTCGCCGTAGTGGCCTCATCCTGGCTGACTCCTAATAGAATGGGAATCAAAGGTGTTTTCGAGGCACTTGCGCTTGGCGCCCGAAATATGGTTATGACCGCTATCCTGCTCTGCAGCGTTGGTCTGGTTGTCAACGTCATTGCCACGGCAGGCATCGGTAATACATTCTCGCTGATGATTACCAACTGGTCAGGCAACAGCCTGCTTATCGCCATAACCTTGATCGGCCTTGCCTCCCTGGTGCTTGGTATGGGATTGCCGGTTACTGCAGCTTATATTGTCCTCGGCACCCTTTCAGCCCCGGCCCTGTACAACCTGATCGTTGATGGACAGATCGTCCAGATTCTTGCCGCCGGAAACCTGGGTGAAGAGGTGAAGGCTGTTATGATGCTGGCCCTGCCCGACCAAATCGAAATGCTGAGCAAGCCGATGGCCATCGAACAGGCCAGGACTTTACTCGATGCCATTCCTCCTGACCTGGCCGGCACCGTGCGCGATATGGCCCTGTCACCTGATGCCGCACTCTTCGCACTGCTTTCAGCTCATATGATCATCTTCTGGCTCAGCCAGGATTCCAACGTGACTCCACCGGTCTGTCTGGCTGCATTTACCGCAGCAGCTATCGCTGAGACTCCGCCAATGGCAACTGGTCTAAGGTCCTGGAAAATTGCCAAAGGTCTCTACATCATCCCACTGCTTTTTGCCTACACGCCACTTCTTGGTGGTAGTTGGCCGGAAATACTCACTATTTTTATCTTTGCACTGGCCGGACTCTACGCCTTTACCTGCGCCCTTCAGGGCCATATGGAAAACCCTGTCACTCTGCCAATCAGGCTGTTGTTGGTGCTCCTCGCCCTGGCCCTTTTAAAACCGACAATGGTGCTCATACAGGCTGCAGCACTGAGCTGCCTGTTGCTGTTGCTGTTTTTTAATATCAGAAGAAAAAGCGGAAAAGGCTAGAGGCTTTTTTCGAAGAAGTTCACCGTCCGGGTAAGGATGTCATCTCTTATCCGATCGACTTCCATGAATAGCTCATGGCGGCCATCATCGTATTCTTGAACTGAGCAGTACTCGGATGATGTGGAGATCCGTTTTATTACTCCGCTCTTTATTACCTGATCATGGGGAGCCGCAAAGATGAGCATCGGAATAGCAATTCTTTCTATATTTGCGTTCACCGCTCTCATTGCCTTGTAAGCCTCATGCAGCCAGCTATACGTGGGTCCTCCGAGAGGCGCGAAATCGAGTAAGTTGGTGAGAAAGCGGTTATAGCTGAACCGCACTTCATCCGAGGTGAACAGATTTTCCTTGAACGGAAGGACTGGCTGGTAGGGCCCGGTGGTCGCCACATAGTGATCACCGCGTCCGAGTCGGCAGGCTGCCGAGACATAGGGCTTGATCAGAAACTGCGGGAAAATAGAGTCGGTTCTGATCGCACACATCGGCGACCCGAGAACCAGACTGTTTATTCTCCCGGGGTGGCGCATTGCATAGAGCATCGATACGGTTCCCCCCATCGAATGGCTGATCAACCGAACCTGGTCAAGCCCCTCTGCACCGCTTAACTCACCAACCACTCGATGCAGATCTTCCACGTAGGTATCGAATCGATCGATATGACCCTTTTGGCGATCCTCAAGCTGTCTATCTGAAGCACCCTGCCCGCAATGGTCGTAGAGACAAACGGATATCCCTCTATGATTCAGGTCACGGGCAAACTCTATATATTTTTCTATATACTCTGTCCTGCCGCTGACCACGACAGTCGTAACTTTCTGGGAAGTCCTGTTAGGCAAAGCAACACGAAGCGTACCCCCGCCGGAGGATGGAATCCTTTTTTCGGTGAATGAGGACCGGTACCAGCTCTGTTGTTCCCGATAGCGCTTCAGATATTCGTCTTGCTTACCCATTGATCAGTTCGTCCGTTGAACTCTTAGCTTTGACAATGAGAATTTATACCCACAAACAGTTAATCATTTTTGAAAATCGCGATCCAGACCCGCTCTGGATAACCATCAAATAGGTTGCCTCTACAATTCCCACTTGCTAGTATATTTATGAGGTCGCGCTATTAATTTAAGATGATGGCAAACCTACTAAATTTATCTTTTTTTTCCCATAATTGAAGCACCATGGTACGCTCATTTCTCATCATTAAGCTCCCTTGAGGAGGGGATCATGGTTAAAAATCGTTCCCGCCAAAAAACAGATAGCAAGAAGAAACTGCCGAGTTCCCTGGTCAGAGCCAGGGGTATTGACGAACTGGCCCAGCGGCTTTTGCAGGTTGAAACAGAGCTCAATGCCAATATACCGACCACGCTGTGGATAAGCGATCTGCACGGTGAAGGAGACCGCTTCAAGTCGATATTGCGAGGCCGTTTCGGAGTATTATACCAGACCTGCCGGGAAGCACTGCCTAACACTTTTTCCACCGACAAGGTGCAGTACCTGGTAAGGATAATCAGACAGCAGCAATATATAGTTGATGAGACAATCAAGATGGACACCCAGGATGTCATTCTCTGCCTGGTCCAGATCCTCAAATACAAACTGACCAACGCCCGTTACGAAATTGAAGAAATACTGATGCCGGAGTTCCGTCAGACGATCTCCAGGCTGTTGGCAGGTCTGGTGGTACCCAATCCCATTTTTGAGAAAGAGATTATCTCTGCCAGGCTGATTACTCATCTCTGTCATGGCATACGCAACGTGCTGCTTGACCGTATCCAGGTTCTTGGCGATGTTTTCGACCGGGGTCCTCAACCGGACAAAATCATACGCTTTCTCTCCTCCTCTCCCTATCGCCGCATTGTCGACTATGTCTTTGGCAATCATGATATCCTCTGGATGGGGGCGGCCTCAGGCAGCAAGTCGCTCATTGCCGAGGCAATCCGCATTACCTCCCGATACGACCATTTCGAATTCATGGATCGACTCGACTTCGACGTCTCCCTGCTCGAGTCATTTGCCACCTCAACCTATCCTGCCGAAAAGGTGACCGGGAATTTCAAGGCCAAAAGTGACAAGGGCAGATCCATGGAAAAAGCCCTAGCCGTGATCCAGTTCAAACTCGAGGAACAGACCATCGCTGACTTTCCCGATTATGAAATGGAGTCAAGGCTCTGGCTTGATAAACTCTCGGTGATGCTCGCTAACAATCGTACCGAGGGGCTTAACGATAACTACTTCCCCACTATCGATTCTGAGGACCCAAGACGTTTAACGGAGGAGGAGCAGGAAGTTATCGATGATCTGGCGGCTCAGTTCATAACCAACAGAAAACTTAAACGGCTGCTCGGCTATCTGTTCAGCGTCGGCAAGACATATTCTATCTACAACGATATGTTAAACATCCACGCTCTGGTACCATCCACCAGTGAAGGAGAGTTTGACGAGTTCCTCGGCCGCAGCGGCAAAAACCTGCTCACCTTTATCCAGGCTACCATCGAGCGGGTCGGCAACAATTACCAGGAGGGCAAACCCCAGGATCGACGAGACCAGGCGTTATTTTTCTACCTCTGGTGTGGGCCGAAATCACCTTTTTTCGGCAAACATGCTATGAAAACCTTCGAACGCTATTTTCTGGTCGACAAAGCTACCCATGTTGAACGGTCTCTTTACTGGCTGAATAATCTGGAGAAACCTGAATTCAAAACGAAATTGCTGAAGGAGTTCGGGGTCAAGCGGGTCGTCTACGGCCATCTTCCCATAGATTATCTCAAGGGCAAACACATGGCCAGCGACGACGGGGTGGCAATAAACGTCGACGGTGGATTTGCCGCGGCCTACTACAATCGCGGCCACTCACTTGTCCAGACGCCGCATCAGCTTTACGGTATCATTCTGCCGACCCCTGACGAAATCAAAGAAGCGGAACGCAAACTTGACTCGGCCCCGCTCGATATCGAAATCATCGATGAGTTTCTTCATCCCAAAAAAGTAAAGAACAGCCAGGAAGGCAAGAAACTTCAAATAGAACGAGACCGGCTTATGAAAAAGATAACCAAGCTCGCAGCCGAGATGGACTAGCGAGGTCTTATGCTATTTGATCTGTGAAACTCAAAAACGCAACCGCTCAATTCGATCAGGACCCCCATGGATACAAACTACGGAATGGAGATAGTAAGGGCAACCGAGATAGCTGCGCTTACCGCGGCTAGAACTCAGGGACTGGGCGATTATATCGACATCCTCAACACCGCCCGGGGTGCAATTGCCAAGACCCTGAATCGTCTCCAGATTGACGGCAGTCTTATTAACGACCGGTTTGAGAGTCGTGACGATATTATCGATATGCCCCTGGATATCGGTCAGGGGGGACCAACCATGGATGTCATGGCAATCGCGCTGGAGGCCCACCATTCGGCAGCAACCGGCGGCAACAACGCCACCTCCTATGCAGTGATCGCACCCAAGGGAGTGGTCCAGACGGTTCCTAACCTGAGCATGTATAAAATCGTCGTCGGTCCCGAGGTCGGCAATGTGATCAATATCGACCAGCCGCCGGCCATAAATGTAAAACGCACCGCCCGAGCCTTGGGTAAATACACTGAAAATGTGACTGTCTGTATACTGAACCAGGCCAGGCACACGCAGCTCATCAAGGAGGTCCGGCAGACCGGCGCTCGTATCAAGTTGATAGAAGAAGGCGAGATTTCAGGCTGCCTGTCAGCCATCATAGGCGAAAAGACCGACATCTACATGGGCTACGGCTATGCACCCGAAAGCACATTGGTGGCGGCAGCCATCAACTGCCTTGGGGGCTACTTCGAAGGAAAAATTCTTTATGAAAACAATCGTGACCGGGAACAGGCGAAGTCACATGGCATCGGTGATTTCGATAAGATTTTCAGAACCCATGATCTGATTCGCTCCAAAGAGGTTGCCGTAGCTGCAACCGGGGTGACCGATGGCGAATTTCTTGAAGGTGTTCGCTTTACCTCAAATGGTGCGGTAACCAGTTCTTTTGTTGCCAGGGCCGAGACCAAAACCTATCGAAAACTTGAAACAAGGCACTTCTTCGACTATAAACCTGTATTCTAGAGTGAACTTCTATTTTGCTGCTCAGTAACTTCCCACAGGAGACAGATTTCGATGAAAAATACACTTTTGAGAATCATCCCCGTTTTGCTCACCACCTGCCTTATTCTGCCGTCGGTGGTAGGCGCCCGGCCAGCCGCATCGGTGAAATACTCGACCACCCGTGAGGAAAATCCCAACATGGCTGAGAATAGACTCGTTCTACCTTACGCCTTCCCTTCAGATTCTATGGGAACCACTGTGGGAGTTGGCGGTTTCACCAAAGGCTACTTCCAGGATCAATTAATTTTCGCTGGATCCGTGTTCGGCAGCTTCGATGACGCCAAAGGGATAGTCGGCGGCATGTGGGATTATCTTCTGCCCTTTTCAAAGAGACTTTATTTCAGCGCCTTTGGCGCCGTCAGCGACTTCCCACGAAACCGTGCCTACACACAGGTACCACGACTATCGTCCGATTTCGATTCCACTGTTGCCGGCTCAAACGGCTCGGACAAGGACGATTACATAGAGGATGAGGGCAGCGACAACTGGTATGAGCTCAAATTCGAATATGTACTGCCGATCGGCAGTATGAAAAATGAGCACAAGGGAAGATATAAACTGAAGAACGGAATTCTGCAATCCGGAGCCACCGGCGGCGAGAAATGGAATCCGCTGGAAACAGGTATTTCTGTGCTGCTGCTGGGTCAGGCAGGCAGGTACCAGGACTACAGAACTGATACAGGCACTTTCTCGGGCGATTCATATCCGTGGGAGATCGGCTACCTTTACAATAACACCGACTTTGCCACCAACCCAAGCTTCGGAAGTCTTCAGTACCTTGCCTACAGTAGAAGCTTCAACGAAGGAAATACCGGCGAGTGGGACTTCCTTGAATTTGAAGCCAGCAAGTTTTTCAACCTGGGCGCTTCGAGATTATCACGACAGCGGGTGGTGGCTCTGAACTTCTGGACCGGCAGCTCGCTTTCCTGGAATGAAACGATCGATGAAAACGGCGACGTCATCGTTGAGAACAAGCCTCCCTTTCTCGACGGTGCCCGGCTTGGCGGTTGGTATCGGATGAAAGGATTTCCCAACAATCGGTTCAACGATCGGTCGGTCATCTACGGCGCTGCTGAGTACCGTTACACCCTGGACTGGAATCCGGTGGCCGGTGTCAACTGGCTGCGCTGGCTCCACCTTGACTGGTTTCAGCTGGTGCCCTTTGTCGAAGTAGGAAGAGTGGCGCCCGATTATGATCTGGGCGAACTTTTTTCCGACTTGAAGTTCGATGGGGGTATTGGCTTACGAGCAATGACGGCTGGCGCCGTAGTTCGTTTCGACACCGCGTTCTCCGAGGAGGGAACCAATTTCTGGGTGATGTTTCAACATCCGTTCTAGATCCGCTAGTACGATTTTGACCGCTGCAACAAATCGATTTACCTAGATCGATTGACTGCCTGGATCTTCCAGAACTGCAGTCTTGCAGTCTTTGGTAGCGGTCTACGATTAGGTTCACAGCTCTCCAGCAATAGATTGGAACAGAAAAAGGGTTATGAGACTGGCAATATTCTTTATAGCGGTTTGTTTGTTTACCTATGGTGGGAAGCTTTGTGATTTTGCCGCCGCCGGCCATGTCATCGACCGGATCAAGGCCAATGGAGAGCTGGTCCTCGGTACCCCCGGTGATTTCCCTCCTTTCAGCGTGACCTCAGATCAGGGCGATCTGATCGGCTTTGACATATCCCTGGCCAGGGAACTCGCCAAGTCGATGAATGTCAACCTGCGCATCGTCCGGCTGCCCTTTCATGAGCTGATTCCCAACCTTGAAGAAGAAACGGTCGACATGATCATGTCGGGGCTCAGTATCACTCCGAGACGCAATATGGAGATTGCCTTTGTCGGTCCTTACGGTAATTCAGGTCAGGCCTTCCTCGGCAGAAACGACATCATAGAATCACTTGACGAACCGTTAGATTTGAACAGAGAAGGATTGAGGATTGCCGTATTGAGTGACACCACCGCCGAGATGACGGTTCGGGTCGTGCTGCCCAAGGCGGAGGCCATTTTTACCACAAGCCTTGATCAGGCCCTGATCAAGTTGCTCAATAATGAAATCGACGGGATCATCTCTGATTATCCATTCTGTAAGGTTGCCGAGTTCCGCTACAAGGAAAGGGGCTTCTCCGTCTATGAAAAAATTCTCAGCTACGAGCAACTCGGAATCGGAGTGCCAGCCGGCGACCCCCTGTTTATCAATCTGCTGGAAAATTATCTCAACCTTCTCATAGGTTCCGGGGCCCTCAAGGCCATGCAGGAATTCTGGTTCAAGAGCAGCGACTGGATCGTCAGTCTGCCCGATTTAACCGTTCTCAAAGATTTCTGAACTCATGAGTCAAATAACAGATCAGCGAAACTCCCCTTCTTACACTACCTTTGAGAAAAGCTTCAAACAGGTCGTTTCACCCATAGAGGAATTTCTCCACCAGGAAACTTCCTCCGGCATACTCCTGATGATATGTGTGGCGTTGGCGCTGGTCATAGCCAACAGCCCACTTTTTCCAGTCTACGATGCAGTTCTTCATACCAAGTTCAGCATCGGCACAGAGAAATATTATATCAGCCAGTCCATCCAGCATTGGATCAACGACGGTCTTATGGCACTGTTCTTTTTTGTCATCGGGCTTGAAGTCAAGAGAGAAATACTCATTGGCGAATTATCCAATCTGAGACAGGCAATTCTTCCCATCAGCGCGGCAATTGGCGGAATGGTCGTACCCGCCGGATTTTATCTGCTGTTCAACAGCTCGGGGCCCGAAGCCAATGGCTGGGGCATACCGATGGCCACCGATATCGCCTTTGCCGTCGGAATAGTAGCCCTGCTCGGCTCCCGGGTACCCAAGCCGCTGGTAGCCATGCTGCTGGCCCTGGCTATCGTTGACGATATCGGAGCCATCCTGGTAATTGCTCTGTTCTACACTGACTCTATCCATATGGGCGCCCTCTTCTTTTCAGGAGTCTGCTTTCTGCTCCTCATCTGCGCCAACCTGGTGGGAGTAAGAAGCCCCTTACCCTATGGGCTGATTGGTCTAATTTTCTGGCTGGCCATGCTGAAGTCTGGTATTCACGCGACACTGGTCGGTGTCCTGACCGCTTTTACCGTTCCCGCGCGATCCTCGCTCAACAGCCATCTGTTTGGCGAGGCAATGACAGATCTGCTGAAAAATTTCCACAGTCAGATCCAGGAATCAAGCGATTCCAAAATGCTCGGTGTGTTACGCAACAACAAAAAACAGGCTCTTCTGCAAGCCATGGAAAACGGACTTCATAAGATGGAGAGCCCACTGCAGCGGATGGAGCATACCCTGCATGGCTGGGTGTCGTTTACTATTGTTCCTTTGTTTGCCCTGGCCAACGCCGGGATCCCAATAGATTTTGACAGACTTGGTGAGATTCTGCTTCACCCGGTTACCATAGGCGTAATGGCCGGGTTACTGCTAGGTAAGGTGGTCGGTATTTTCTCCTTCTCCTGGCTGGTTATAAAGTTAAAACTTGGTGATCTACCCCAGGGTGTCACCATGCCCCAGATCCTCGGCATCGGTCTTCTGGCCGGCATTGGCTTCACCATGTCCATATTTATCGGAACTTTGGCTTTCGAAGCCAACCCCGAAGCCCTGCTCAACGCCAAAATAGGCATTCTCTTTGCCTCATTGGCCGCAGGAATCCTGGGGTATGTCTGGCTCTACAAAACCACCTCCAAATAGCAGTTCAACACGGTGTGCACGTATCCCACAGCCCTGCTAGCAGATTCAATTCTGTTAATAAAAATCCTCAAGGTGAAATTTTATTAAGTGTCCATCCATCTGTAATAACTATTTATATTTTCACCAAACACCTAAACTCAAGTAAATAGAGCCACTCTTTTTTTATGCCCAATCCGATATGATCATGGTATTTTCTAGTTTCATTCTGAAGTAATTCCTTCCCCAATTTGTCATGGCGATCAGGGAGTCAAATTTATGAACAGAGTCTTTTATTTACTGCTGTGCCTAATGGTTGTCCTCGTTACCAGCTGCGGACCGATTACCTCCAAACAGGCGTCCAAACGTGACAACACAGAATTAACCTCCGAACAGATTTTTGCGGTGATTGCCGACAATTCTCTCATCATGTCGGCCTACGATTTCAGCGGAACGGTCTATTTTGATCAGGGTGGTCTGTTGTCTGCCGTTGATAATGAAAATCAGCAAGATGTTGGAAAATGGGATGTAACCGATGAGAACCAGCTCTGCCTAAAATTCAGAATCTGGTACTATGGAGATATCAAGTGCTACAAGGTATTCGATAACCAGCAGGCCGACAAACTCACCTTTTTTACCGCCAATGGGGCTGCCTACTATACGGCAATGAAGGTTGAAGGCGATCCTGCCGCTCTGGCCAAGCAGATTGAAAAGGCATCCCCTCCCAAATCCGTTCGCCAGCAAATTGCCTCGCAGCAGAGCCCTTCCCCAGCCACCTCGGCTGCGGCCGAGCCCACCCCATCTAAAGACATTGAAATTAACACTTCATCAGAAAATGACAGCGGACAGACCGCCAAGCGTCTTGCCGGAAATTGTCCGGGCTGCAACATGGCCGGTATGGATCTCAAGGAGGCCTCGCTGGTCAAAGCCAATCTTCAGGACGCTGATTTGAGTGGAGCGGACCTGCGCTACGCAAATCTCAGAAGAGCGAATCTCAACGGAGCAAACCTCAGAAACGCCAGGCTCAATCATGCCAACCTGCCGGGAGCAGATCTGAGCAACGCCGACTTGCAAGGAGCCGACCTCAGTGGGGCAAACCTGCTGCTGGCCAATTTCACTGACGCCGATATAAACGGGGCAATATTCACCAATGCCAACCTCGAAAAAACCATAGGATTAGCGAGCAAACCATGAGCGCAGGATTTGTTCATCTTCATGTCCACACGCAGCACAGTCTACTGGACGGAGCCATACAACTACCCAATTTACTAAAAAAATGTGCCGAATACGAAATGGAAGCCGTGGCAGTCACCGATCACGGCGCCATGTACGGTGCCCTTGAATTCTATAACAAGGCCAAGAAGGCAGGCATAAAGCCCATCGTCGGCTGCGAGTTTTACATCGCCCCCGGCGACAGAGCAGAAAAGGTTTCAGGAGAAGCGGGTCCGGCTTTTCACCTTATCCTGCTGGCCATGAACTATCAGGGCTACAAGAATCTGATGAAACTCTCATCGATTGCCCAGTTCGAGGGCTTCTACTACAGACCGCGTATCGACAAAGAGGTGCTGCAGCGCTACAGCAACGATCTCCTAGCTCTGAGCGCCTGCCTGCACGGAGAGGTTCCCTGGCTCATTTCTCATAATCGATTCGATGAGGCTCGAAAAAAGGCCATCGAGATGCAAGAGCTGTTCGGTGACCGCTACTACTTTGAACTCCAGGAAAACAGTATCGAGGAACAGCAGACGGTCAACCAGGGCCTCATTCGTCTCGGCCAGGAACTGGGTGTCAAGCTGCTGGCGACCAATGACTGTCATTACCTGAACAAGGAAGAAGCCCACGCCCACGATGTGCTGCTCTGCATTCAGACCGGCAAGACGATAAATGATCCCAAACGATTTAAATTCTCTTCGGATGACTTCTATTTCAAGTCACCGAAGGAGATGAAAAAAAGCTTCGACTATTGCCCCGAAGCCATTGTCAATACTGTCGAGGTTGCCGAGCGCTGTAATCTGGAAATTGAACTGGGCCAGTATCATTTCCCAAACTTCCCGCTGCCTGAAGGTGAGACCCTCGAATCCATGTTCACCAAGGCCAGCCGTGAGGGGCTCCAGCGGCGATTCGCTGCGATGAGAAAAAAAGCCCCCTTGCCCCCGGAGACTGAAAAACTCTATCGAGACCGTCTCAACATGGAGATCAACGTCATCAATGAGATGGGTTTTCCGGGCTATTTTCTGATCGTTGCCGATTTCATCAACTGGGCCAAAGACAACAATATTCCAGTCGGGCCCGGGCGCGGATCAGGAGCCGGAAGTCTGGCTGCTTATGCGATGTCCATAACCGATATCGACCCAATCCCCTACGGCCTGATTTTTGAGCGGTTTCTCAATATCGAACGTAAATCTATGCCGGACTTCGATATCGATTTCTGCCAGGAACGCAGAGGTGAAGTTCTTGATTACGTGCGTGATAAATACGGCGGCAGCGAGCATGTAGCCCAGATCATCACTTACGGCTCAATGAAAGCCAGAGGCGTAATCAGAGACGTGGGACGGGCACTGGACATTCCATTTGGCGAGGTCGACAAAATCGCCAAACTGATTCCCGAAGAACTGGGGATGACCCTCGAGAATGCCATCATCAAGGAACCGAAGCTCACCGAAGCTGCCGATCTCGACCCCAGAGTCGCTGAACTGCTCCGGGTCTCTCGAACTCTCGAAGGGTTGGCTCGTCACACCTCGACCCATGCTGCCGGAGTGGTCGTGTCTCCCCTGCCCATCACTGAATATCTGCCGGTCTGCAAGGGTAAGGAGGGAGAAACGATAACCCAGTATGACATGAAACACACGGAGATGACCGGCCTGATCAAGTTCGATTTTCTTGGGCTGAAAACGCTCACGGTCATCGACAAAGCACTGCATCATATCAAGAGCGACTGCGGCAAAGAACTTGACATTGCGGCCATCGACATGGACGACCTGAAGACCTTCAAGCTGCTTTGCAGTGGCAACTCCCTGGGGATTTTCCAGCTTGAGAGCAGTGGCATGCGCGAGCTGCTGGTCGACATGGCACCGGAACAATTCACCGATCTCATCGCTCTGGTCGCCCTCTATCGTCCCGGTCCCCTTGAATCAGGCATGGTCAAGGATTTTGTCAACACCAAGCATGGTCGTCAGGAGGCCCACTACTCGCTGCCCCAGCTTAAACCGATACTTGAAGAGACCTACGGGGTTATCGTCTACCAGGAACAGGTGATGAAAATTGCCAACGTGCTGGCCAATTACAGCCTTGGCGATGCTGATATCCTGAGAAGGGCCATGGGCAAGAAGATACCCGAGGTTATGAACCAGGAGAAAGAAAAGTTCATGGCCGGTGCCCGTGAGAACAAGATAGACGAAAAGAAAGCGGAAGACATATTTGACCTGATGGCCAAATTTGCCGGCTACGGATTCAACAAGTCGCATTCTGCTGCGTATGCCCTCATCGCTTACCAGACCGCCTATCTCAAAGCCCACTATCCTGCCCAGTTCATGACCGGACTGCTGTCCTGCGACATGAACAATACCGACAAAGTAGTTGTCTACATCAACGAGTGCCGGGAACACCAGATTGAGGTACTTCCCCCTGACATCAATGAGAGCGTTCAGGACTTCAGTGTCCGCGATGACAAGATTCGTTTTGGTCTGGCGGCGGTAAAAAATGTCGGCGAGGCCGCACTCAACAACATCATCAAAGAACGGGAACAGAACGGCAACTTCACTTCCCTGGTCGATTTCTGCAACCGCGTACATTCCAGCAACGTCAACAACCGAGTTATCGAGAGCCTTATCAAGTCCGGTTCATTCGACTCGCTGGGCTGTAAAAGATCCCAGCTCCTGGCTATTCTGCCCCAGGCGATGGATCAGGCCAAGGCCCATCAGCGGGACAGAATGAGCGGCCAGATGTCTATTTTCAACGTGGCTCCCACCGATGCCGGTACAGTGGTCTCTGAAATAGTTCTTCCCAAGATCGATGAATGGGACGAAGTCGACAAGCTCAAGTACGAAAAAGAGACTGTTGGATTTTATATCACCGGCCATCCGCTGGACGAGGCAATCGAAGAGATCAGAACGATCACCGATTCGGATATCACCAATCTCGAATTGTTCAATGACGGCCAGCCCGTAAGAATCGGCGGCCTGATTCGTACGGTCAAGCTGCATAAAAACAAACAGGGAAAGCCGATGGCCTTCGTAACCCTTGAAGATGTGCTTGAATCGGTTGAAATCCTTGTGTTCCCTGAAGCTTACGCAAATTCTTATCAACTGCTGGAGAGTACCGAACCAGTGGTCGTCCGAGGCACAGTGCAGAAGAGCGACCAGGGCATCAAAATCGTGGCCGAAGATCTGGATCTGTTGCCCGAGGCACGGCAAAAGTATACCCAGGCCGTCCACGCCAGGCTGGAAGCAGACACGGTCAGCAGGATCAGGCTGGAGGAACTCAAAGAGTTGCTATTCAGCTATCATGGCCCCTGTCCGTTTAGCCTTACCCTGCATTTCGACGGTGAGGGGGAAGTAGACGTGGAGATTGACAAAAATTTCACTGTCAGGCCGTCCAGGGAGCTTAGTGTGAGCATCTCCGAATTGTTCGGCTACAATCCCCTGAGATTCGAAAAGAAAATCATCGAACCGATTCAGCGCAAGCGATCCTTCAACCTGCGGACTCGTTGAAATCTCTCGCTGCCTGGGCTCAGCAAACCGGCCAACAGCAGCCCTATAATTCCTCATGCAGGCTGGTGTGCACTGCGTGGAGATCTTCTATCTGGGTTCTGGTACGCTTGGCTAAATCTGTACCAATTTTAAGGCTCATCCCTGCAAACCCGAACACTATTACCAGAACCACTATCGTCCGGGCCCTTAACAAGAGAAGACCCGGACGAGAAGCAGATGTTCATGACAATTGCTGTGCTGATACTTCATGCAATCTGGGCTCGATATCCCCGGCTGCTCGACTTATCCAACGCCAAGCACCTTGAACTACTATTCTGTGAAAGCGTGAGCCTCCCCGCCCCCAGGCAATCTCCCACTCCAGCCAAAATCATTTCGAAGTCCGGGAATTTCCGAGCGCAGAAATTTTGATTTCTCAGAGGATAAATCTGCTTAAGTCCTGATCTTCGGCAATGTCCTGGAGCTGGGCACGCACATACTCTGCGGTGATCTCGATAGTCTGCTCTTCTTTCTCGGAAGCATCGAAAGATAGATCATCCAGAACCCGTTCCATGATGGTGTGCAGCCGACGGGCACCGATCTCTTCAGTATTTTCATTCACCTCGACGGCGATTCTGGCCATTTCCTCGATGGCCCCTTCATCATAAGACAGCGAAATCCCCTCTGTCTCCATCAGAGCGACATATTGTTTTGTCAAAGCATTTTCCGGTTCAGTGAGAATCCTGACAAACTCGTCCTTGCCGAGGGAGTGGAGCTCTACCCTAATCGGAAAACGGCCCTGAAGCTCAGGCACCAGATCAGACGGTTTGCTCACATAAAAGGCGCCTGAGGCGATAAACAGGATATGATCGGTTTTCACCATGCCATGCTTGGTTTTGACCGTTGCCCCCTCGACAATCGGCAGCAGGTCACGCTGGACACCCTCACGGGAGACATCCGGCCCTTGAGTTCCATGGCGGGAAGCGATTTTGTCGATTTCGTCGAGGAAGATAATGCCCGATTCTTCGGTGCGCCGCAGCGCCTCTTTGAGCACCTTGTCCCTATCGACAAGCCGCTCCATCTCCTGCTGTTTGAGCGCCTCCATGGCCTCGGGCACTTTGAGCTTCCTCTCTTTTTTCTTACGCGGAAACATCTTGCTGAAGGCATCCTGAATATTCGACTGCATGTCTTCAAGCCCTGAGGTTGTCATGATTTCGACCATGGGTGCCGACTTGGCCTCATCGAGGACGACTTCCAGTTCCCTGGAGTCGAATTTACCATCCCTGAGCATTTTCCTTATTTTTTCTCTGGTTGACGTCTCGTGCTCCTGGGTGACCGGTGTAGGGGTATCTTTCTGGGAAACCAGGGTAAATGATTTATCCCCGTCGGGTCCGGCATCATGGAGTGAACCAGGCTTGTCTGGGGCCGGCGGCAGCAGGAGATCGAGAATCATGTCCTCGGCATGGGCCTCGGCAATCCCTTCTACCCGTTTCTTTTCCTCTCCCTTGACCATGTTGATAGCGATCTCGACCAGGTCCCTGATCATCGACTCGACATCTCTCCCCACATAGCCGACCTCGGTAAATTTTGAGGCTTCAACCTTGAGAAAAGGTGATTCGGCTAGTATCGCCAGCCTTCTGGCAATCTCAGTTTTGCCAACACCGGTGGGACCAATCATGATGATGTTTTTGGGAGCGATCTCTTCTCGCAGCGGCGGCTGAACCTGCCGTCTTCGCCAACGGTTTCTTAAGGCGATGGCCACGGAACGTTTGGCATCGCTCTGTCCAACAATGAATTTATCTAAGGCGGCTACTGTCTCCCGTGGGGTCAGTGACTGAATCTTTTTCATAGTGTTTCTAAAATAATTTCCTGGTTTGTGTAAATACAGATAGAACCGGCAATTTCCATAGCTGTTTGGCAAATCTCTTCGGCCTCGAGTTGACTCTTTTGCACCAAGGCAAGAGCAGCAGCCTGGGCATAGGGTCCACCGGAGCCAATGGCCAGGACGCCGGTGTCAGGTTCGATGACATCCCCGGTTCCCGAAATCAGCAGGCTATGCTCGTTATCCACGGCGATGAGCATGGCCTCGAGTCGTCTGAGCATCCGATCGGTGCGCCACTCCTTGGTCAGTTCAACCGCCGAGCGCATCAGGTTACCGTTATACTGCTCCAGTTTTGCCTCGAATTTATCGAACAGTGTAAATGCATCTGCGGTAGCGCCCGCAAAACCGCAGATAACCTGGTCATGATACAATCTGCGCACTTTTCTGGCGTTGTGCTTGATCACGGTGTTGCCGAGTGAAACCTGGCCGTCTCCGGCGACCACTACCCGACCATTGTGCCGTACCGAGAGAATTGTTGTTGATCTTATTGTCATTCGTGACACTCCTGTAAGAATTTCAAAATCAGCTATTGTCCTCACCGTCACCCAGCGGGTGTGATGAATCGTAGATTCGGCTGAGGTGATCGAGAGTCAGATGGGTATATTTCTGGGTGGTAGACAAACTGGCATGGCCAAGTAATTCCTGCACCGAACGCAAGTCTGCACCCATCTCCAGAAGATGGGTGGCAAATGAGTGGCGCAGGGCATGGGGGGTAACGGGAATCTGGAGACCGGCCCGACTTCCATATTTATCAACAAACCTCTCAACGCTTCTGGTGGTCAACCGACCGCCGCGGTTATTCAAAAACAGCGCCTGATCATCCACCGCTTTTTCTCGGATCAGCTGCCTGGTGAGCAACGCCGTCCTCTCCCCCATCTGATAAGCCCTGATCGCCTCGACTGCAGGCCTGCCGACCGGAACCAGCCGTTCCTTGTTTCCTTTGCCCCTCACCCTAAGCATTTCACCCTTCAAATCAAGATCGTCAAGGTCGGCGGAGACCAATTCAGCAACGCGGATTCCAGTGGAATAGAGCAGTTCCAGAATGGCTCTGTCCCGGTGAACAAAGCGATCTGCTTCAACGGGTGCCTCGAGAAGGGCAAATACCTGATCCACGGTGAGAAAATTGGGGATTGATCTGCCGACTTTGGGACCGGTAATGTTTTCTATCGGATTAGTCGAGATGATGGACTGCCGCTGGAGATACCTGAAGAAAGAGCGCAGCGCCGATAATTTCCTTGCCACAGTAGAGGGGCCGTTTCTGCCATGCAACCCAATAATAAATTTTCTGATCTCTGCTGCGGACAATGCGTCTATGCTTACTGACTCATCGAGCTGGCCGCTGAATTCCAGGAGATCTCGATTATACCCTGCAACAGTATGGGGAGAATACCCCTTCTCGTGTTCCAGCCAGCGACAAAACAGAGAAATGCTTTCGGCTACTTTCATAATGGATCGGAACCTGACAGGCTCTCACGCCGTCTCATGAATTGGAATCAGCTCTTGCACTGCAGCCAAATGGTATACTATATTCAGCGTCCAGTATAACCAGCAAAAGTGGATTTTCAATCCATCCGGACAATTATGGAAACGGGGTCTGTCAACCATCATGGCTAAGAAAACCTTTGAATCGGCCCTTGCGCGGCTGGAAAAGATTACTGAAGAGCTTGAAAACGGCGACTTGAGTCTGGAAGCCAGTCTGAAAAAATTTGACGAGGGCATCCAGCTGACTGAATTCTGCAACGCCAAACTCACCGAGGCACGAACCAAAGTGGAAATCCTGCTTGAAAAAAACGGCCGCCTCAAAGCCGAACCATTCGACGAAATTGAGCATGGAGATTAACCAGTACCTCAATCACAAAAAACAGCTGGTTGAAGATAAGCTCGATTCTTTGATGCTTGCAGCCGATGGTCCGTTCAGCGACCATATTGAGGCCATGCGCTATAGCCTTTTCGTCGGCGGCAAGCGGGTCAGACCGATTCTCTGCCTGGCCTCTACCGAAGCCGTTTCAAGTACCAGGGCTTTGCTCGAAGAAGCACTCATTATTGGCTGTGCAATCGAGTGTATCCACACCTATTCACTTATCCATGACGATCTGCCGGCCATGGACGACGACGAACTCAGACGAGGTCAACCGACCAATCACATACTCTACGGCGAAGCAGGGGCAATTCTTGCCGGAGACGGCCTGCTGACCTTTGCCTTTGAATTGCTCGCCAAGTCGAGATCTTCCATTAGCACAGCCAGGCAACTCAGAATCATCAGGCTGGTAGCCGAGGCAGCTGGCCCTCTTGGCATGGTCGGCGGTCAGGCGCTCGACATAGCCGGAGAAAACTCAAACTATCCGTTCGAACATTTACAAATGATCCACCGAAGCAAGACAGGAGCCCTGATTCGCTGTTGCGTCCAAGCCGGTGGTATCGCCGGCGGTGCTGATGAACAGCAGATCGAACAATTAACCCTTTATGGGGAGGCAATCGGCCTGGCCTTTCAGATCGTTGATGATCTGCTTGATGCAACCTCAACGACAGAGGTACTCGGAAAATCTGCGGGGGCCGATCAGATGAGGGGCAAGGCTACCTACCCGGCATTTTTTGGCATAGAAAAGACTAAGAGTCTAGCCCTGCAGGCCGTCGAACAGGCCAAAAGTGCCCTCGACGCCTTTGGCCCGCCAGCAGCACCTCTCGTCCAACTGGCCGATTACATTTATGCCAGAACCCACTGAACCAATCATACGAGTCTATTAATTTCCCGCCTCTCCTTCAAATTTTCATTTGCTGATTTTTTTTACTGATTATTGTATAGCAGACTCAAATAACTACATTGTGGAACACCTATAGATGCTGCTACCTTCAACGACGACAATCGGACAAACCAATCTGCTGAATAAGATTGAGAGTCCCAAAGACATTCGCCTGCTGCACAGATCCGATCTGGACCAGTTGGCTGAAGAGATTAGAGACTTTTTGATTAAATCGGTCGCCGTTACCGGCGGCCACCTCGGCCCCAGCCTTGGCGTGGTCGAACTGACTCTGGCACTGCACTATGTCTTTGCTACGCCTGACGACAAGCTAATCTGGGATGTCGGCCACCAGAGTTATGCCCATAAACTCATTACCGGACGACGTGATAGATTTCACACCCTGCGGCAATATCAGGGGATCAGCGGCTTTCCCAAAGTGAGCGAGAGCGAATACGATGCCTTCGAAACGGGTCATTCGTCCACCTCTATTTCCGCCGCCCTGGGTATGGCTCTGGCCAAGGATCTGAAAAATGATCCGGCCAAGACCATCGCCGTTATCGGGGATGGTTCGATGACTGCAGGAATGGCGTTCGAGGCCCTTAACCAGGCTGGTGACATCAACAAAAATCTAATCGTGGTCCTCAACGACAACGAGATGTCCATCTCACCGAACGTCGGTGCCTTAAGCAGTTTTCTGAGCCGCAAGCTGACCGGCCGAACAATGCGGCGTCTCAAGGATCATCTGGTTGACCGACTCGGCCAGTTATCCAATGTCGGAGAGAATATCCTCACCGTTCTGAAAAAGAGTGAGGACAGTTTTAAAAGCTTTTTCACTCCTGGAATGCTTTTTGAGGCACTGAAATTTGACTACGTTGGACCGCTTAACGGACACAATTTCGAAGAACTGATCGAAACTCTTGAAACGGTCCGAGATACCCAGCAGGGGCCTGTTTTGGTCCACGTTCTGACCACCAAGGGAAAAGGCTACGAACCGGCAGAAAAAAATCCTGGCCAGTTTCACGGTATCGGTCCCTTTGAGTCGGAAACAGGCAAGGCCAAAGCCAGCAAGGGCTCGGTATCCTACACCAAGGTTTTTGGTGACACCCTCACTGAGATTTCCCGCACCAACGATAAAGTAGTTGCTATATCCGCAGCCATGGTGGCCGGCACCGGTCTAAACGACTTTGCCCAGGCCTATCCCGAGCGTTTCTTCGATGTCGGCATCGCCGAACAGCATGCGGTCACCTTTGCTGCCGGGCTAGCCAGTGAAGGGTTTCATCCGGTGGTGGCAATCTATTCGACCTTTTTTCAGAGGGCCTACGATCAGATCATCCATGACGTCTGCATTCCAAATCTGCCGGTAACCCTGGCAATTGACCGGGCGGGAGTGGTCGGCGCCGATGGACCGACCCATCACGGTATTTTCGATCTCAGCTTTTTACGGATCATTCCCAATCTGGTATTGATGGCTCCAAAGGATGAGGGAGAACTCAGACACATGCTCTATACCTCCCTTAATCATCCCGGTCCCTCAACCCTCCGCTACCCAAGAGGTTGTGGCGAAAATGTCGAACTGGGCTCAGATCTTCTGAATCTGGAGATAGGTCGTGGAGAATTGTTGCGCAAGGGAAAGGATATTCTTCTGCTGCCTGTCGGCAATCGAGTGCACCCGGCGCTGCGGGCTGCCCAAGGACTTGAAAAACTGGGTATCGATGCCTCGGTGATCAATCCTCGCTTTATCAAGCCGCTGGACTCTGAACTGATCTGTGATATGGCCTCGTCGACCGGCAGAGTAATAACCATCGAGGACAACGCCAGGCAAGGCGGATTCGGCAGCAGCATACTGGAACTTTTCAGCCGCTGCGGGCTCTCGGTAAAGACAAGCCTGCTCGCCCATCCCGACCGCTTTCTCGAACACGGTCCCCAGAAAACTCTGTGGCGTAACAGCTCGATTAACTCGGTGGCCATAACCGAAGCGGCCCTGAAACTCATGACGCGCTGACCAACCGTCTAGCGGGGCAATCTCTACTGGGGTATTCTTTTACGGTGGACTCAGGTGTTTAAGTTGAAATAGTCTTTATACCAGTCGACGAACCGGGCCACACCAAATTCCAGGGTTGTGCCTGGACGATAGTCCAGATCACGCACCAGATCGTCCACATCGGCAAAGGTTGCCGGCACGTCTCCCGGCTGCATATCAAGCAGCTTTTTCTGCGCTTTGACACCAAGACAGTCTTCCAGCACTTCTATATAGCGCAGCAGCTGCTCCTTGTTGTTGTTGCCGATATTGTACACCCGATAAGGACAATAGGAGGTGGCCGGGTCCGGCACCAATCCTGACCATTCCGGATCGGCTTCCGGAACCTTAAAAATCACCCTGCAAACACCCTCAACTATGTCGTCGATATAGGTGAAGTCACGTTCCATTTTGCCATGATTAAAAACATTTATCGGTTCGCCCGCCAGCATAGCTTTGGTGAACATAAAAAGAGCCATATCCGGCCTTCCCCAGGGACCATAGACAGTAAAAAACCTGAGGCCGGTGGTTGGCAGATTATAGAGATGACTATAGGTGTGAGCCATCAATTCATTTGCCTTTTTCGAGGCTGCATAAAGCGATACCGGATGGTCGACGTTGTCGTGGACGGAAAACGGCATGTTGGTGTTGGCTCCGTAAACAGAGCTGGATGAGGCATAAACCAGATGCTTGACTCCGCTGTGACGGCAGCCTTCCAGAATATTGACGAAACCTACCAGGTTGGTATCGACATACGAGTGGGGGTTAATCAGCGAGTACCTCACTCCAGCCTGGGCGGCAAGATTGACCACTGCATCGAAGGAGTATTTCTTAAACAGCTCTTCCATATCCTCGCGGCTGCTTAGATCGAGGTTTTCGTGAACAAAATTGTCACCGGCCGCAAGGGCCTCCAGGCGATCTATCTTCAGCTGTGGATCATAGTAGTCGTTCAAGTTGTCCAACCCGACAACCTTAAGGCCCTGGCCGGTCAGACGTTGGCTCAGGTGGGCGCCGATGAAGCCGGCCGCACCGGTGACAAGAATGGTATGCATAGAGAATCCTGGTAGAGGTAAATTAGAAAGTCCCCTGATATCAGTCAATCAGGAGAAAATACATTGCTTGCCTGAGGGAAAATCAATCGTCGAAATCGCCTTCCGGCCCCTTGTCAACATCAAGGGTCTGGGCCCGAGCAATGATCTTCTCTCTGGTCCAGTCCGCCGGATCTTCGATGCGTGAGGCCTCGGCTCCAATATCATGGGAACCGGCCTGGACCAGCAACTCCATGGCCAGCGGGGCGGTATCTGCGGCATTGAAAACATCGACCAGCATTGAATAGGTAAACTCTTCCACACGCTTGATCATCCGTTCACGGACTTCCTGGGGTTGAGCCATCAGCCAATTATCCACTGGCAGGTTGAGATTTTTATAATTACCGCCGCTCCAGCCATTTTGCTGAGCAAATGAGACCATCCGCAGCCAGAGTTCCTCGGTGACCCCCTCACCTTCCACTTTCTTGAAGTTGCCGTCGCTGTCGGTGATGGCATTGCCATTATCATTGACCTCAACCCCCCAGGATACCATCTGCAGGGCGGTGGCCACATTGGCTTTAGTGGTTGTGGTTTGGGAGGCGATCTGGCGAAGTTTCTCGGAACTGTTCCCGGAAGTACCATGCTGTGCACCGGAAACCTTATAGGCTGCCAGATGTTCATGAATCCGGGCTGTCAGTTCCACTTGAATCCCCTCTCCGCTTGCCTCTATGCCATGGGCAGAACCGTTGTTAAGGGCAATCCAGTCAGGGAATATGTCATGGGCATTGAGACCACCAATCAGGAAACTGGCGTCGTCAACGGTGGACAACCCCTGATTACCTTTAATTTCTCCAACTTCAGTTTCCAGTCCGGCCCAGATTGGAATGTACGAGTTGAGTTCCAGGTTGGCCAGCAGGTTGAGATCATCTGGCATATGGGAAGCATCGACGGCAATGGAGGTAATACCAGCTTCGAAGATGGTTGGTATCTCAACTTTGGCGGTGGTTACGTCGGCTTCTGTCTTAAGGCCGTAATGATCGGCATGCACAGCCACCGGGATGGTTATCCCCAGGTGATTACAGGCCGAATCTACCAAGCGGGCGATATTCCAGAAATTGACCGGACAATAATTTGATTCCGATTTGGCAATTTCCACGATCAGTGCTGCATTGGCGCGCTGGGCGGCAAGCAGGGCCCCCTGGATGACAAAATAGTTTCTCCCGTTTGCCGCCATGGTCATGGCCTGGCCTTTCTTGGCGAGAGCTCTGTTTACCACCTTGCCGCTTACCAGCAGTCCTCTCGAATGAGGAAACAGTTTTCTCACATTCGGCGGTCTGCCGACCTCCAGCGCCTTCTCAAACAGAGTATCCGAGCCCATAATATATTCCCCCTCGTTGTATTGTAAATCTTAAAATCAATCGGCAGCCCCTTGGCCGGCATTGTATACTGTCGCTATCAAAGTGGCACCGCAGACGAAGTAACAGTGTCAGTAAATCAAATCTGCAGACGGTTTTTATTTAATAATGCACAACGGGGAAAAATCCAGTTCAGCCCCTGACGATTCAGACCTTTTCATCAAAGCCGGAAAAAGGTTTTCTGCCGAAGAACCAGACAGCCAGGACACTGACCTCGTAGAGTACCAGCAGTGGGATGCCCATCATCATCTGATTGACGATATCAGGCGTTGGCGTAAGAACGGCAGCGATGATGAAATTGAGCAGAATGGCATATTTTCTATGTTTGTTGAGAAACGAAACCGATACCAGGCCAGCCTTGGCCAGAAAGACCATCATGACCGGCATCTCGAAAATAATGCCGAAGGCGATCAATAGCCTCAAGGCCAGTGAAAAATACTCACTTATTGCCGGCAGAGAAGTGAGAAATTCATTGTTATAGCCGACCAGAAATTTGAAGGCAGGAGGAAATACTATGAAATAACCGAAAGCGGTCCCGGAAATGAAAAAGACTGTGGAAATCACCGTAAACGGCAGAATAACGCGCCGTTCATGACGATACAGACCCGGTGCAATGAACCTCCAGATCTGATAGAAAATCATCGGGCTGGCAAGGATGATACCACAGACCAGGGCGAGTTTTAGATAAAAAAAAACCCTTCTTGATATGAGGTGAAGATCAGGCTGGTGCCTTCGGGCAATACTTCGGTGAGCGGTTTGAAGAACCAGGTTCCGATCGGTCTGATGACCACGTAGGAAAGACAGAAGCCAATGAATATTGCGGCAAAGGAATAGATCAGGCAGCTCCGCAGTTCGCGCAGATGTTCGGTGAGGGGCTGATCTTCAAAATTACTTTGGGCGTCGTTCATCTGGATCAAATAGTTATCTACATAACGACATAAGTCCAATCCATCCCACCAGGCGGCGTTACTCTCTGCGGTGCCTGCTCACAGCGCTAACAGGCTGCTCCACCGGCTCCTCGCTCGTGCCTTGCCTCGATGGCCGCCTTGAACTTATGTCGTTATGTATGGTTACGACGGATGGCGAATTGGCAAAGCCCTGAATACCATCTGCCACGCCTTTTTGCAATATAGGATCTCCCGAGCAGCCCACTCAGATATTTTCAGAACGGTTGGGCCCAAACTGAGTACCCAGTTCTACAGATCCTCATTTTAATGGCTAAATACTGCAAAAGTATTTAAGATAATTGACTTCTTTTTTTTTAATGAGATAGAATAGCATAATCTTCATTGTGATTTTTTACTTTTCTTACTTCTGATCCGGAATAGAGCGCATGACCACAATTCTGATTGTCGATGATGAAAAATCGATGCGGGATTTTCTCAAGATCCTGCTTACCAAGGAAGGTTACGAAGTCATTGTCGCCGGCGATGGCAACCAGGCCATGACAGCACTTGGTAAAAACCGTGTGGACCTCGTCATCAGCGACATTAGAATGCCCGGTATGGGCGGACTTGAGCTGCTCGCCAAGGTGAAGGATGAAACGGATGATATCCCGGTCATTATGATCACCGCTTTCGCCTCGCCAAATGACGCAGTCCAGGCCATGAAAAGCGGGGCTTACGACTATATCTCCAAACCCTTTAATGTCGACGAGATAAAATCGGTCATCTATACGGCAACCAATAGGGTCGAATCTACCCTAAAACTGCAGCAGGCCGCAGAGCTTTTTCCTGAAATCATCGGCGAAAGCAAGGAGATGCAGAAAATCTTCGATATGATCAACCGGATAGCACCGTCCCCGGCCAACGTGCTTATCTATGGTGAATCCGGCACCGGCAAGGAATTGGTGGCCCAGGCTATACACAAAAGGAGCAAAGTCGATGCTCATCCGTTCGTGCCTATCACCTGCAGTGCCATTCCTGAAGAGCTGATGGAAAGCGAATTGTTCGGTCATGTCAAAGGATCATTTACCGGGGCCATCAACGACAAGACGGGACTCTTTAAGGAGGCTGACAGCGGCACTGCTTTTTTAGACGAAATAGGTGAACTGACCCCGATAATCCAGACCAAATTGTTGCGTGTGCTGCAGGAAAGAGAAGTAAAACCGGTGGGAGGTACCAAACATTTACCGATTGAAGTCAGAATCATCGCCGCCACCAACAGGATTCTGGAAGAAGAGATACAGGCCGGCCGTTTCCGCGAAGACCTTTTTTACCGGCTGGCAGTGGTTCCTATACGAGTACCCTCCTTGAGAGAGAGAAAGAGCGACATTCCTCTTCTGGTAGAACATTTTCTGAAAAAATACTCGATCATGCTCGGCAAGGAGATCAGCGAAATCTCCTCATACGCCCTCGAAGTTTTGATGGGGTACGATTTTCCCGGCAATGTAAGGGAACTGGAGAACATCATAGAACGGGGGGTAGCTCTGGAGACCTCCAGTATTATATTGCCGGAAAACCTTTCCCTGAGCGGGCCGCTGCGAAACAAAAAGGCGGACGCCTTCACAGACAGTGCCTTTGTTGCCGCCCACGACGAAGAGGAGCTGTTCGAGCGCGGCCTTGATGCGGTGGTGGCCGATCTGGAAAAAACATTGATTTCCCATGCCCTTGAAAAGGCCGGAAATTCAAAAACAAAAGCAGCGGAACTACTCAAGGTCAGTTTCAGGTCACTGCGCTACAAGACCAAGAAATATGACCTGTAGATCATGAAAATCAACGGGATTCCCGAGGCACAGCTGTTCCCCACTTCACTTGGCGACCTTCTAAAGCGTCAACTGTTCTGGCTGCTTCTCCTGCGCATAGTTTTGTATACGCTGATATCAGTAATCAGCCTCATCATGCTCGATGAACGGTTCGAAGCTATCGTCATGCCGCCGAGCCTGCTCGTTCTTTTCACCCTGATTGTCTACCTGTCAACCATCGTATCTGCCTTCACGCTGCTGCATCTCGACAGCGAATATCGTCGTTTCGGTTTTATCCAGACCTTATTTGATGTGGTTTTCGCCTCGATGCTGATCTATTTGACCGGCGGTTCACTCTCCATTTTCTCATCGGTCTATTTTTTTCCGATCATTTCAGGTGGCCTGCTTATTCCCCTTAAAGGTGGACTCATTGGCGCCGCAGCCTCGACGTTTCTTTTCGCAATCATTCTACTACTCGAAAATTTCGGCTACCTGCCCGACTATGTTCTGGTCTCAAAATTCTACGAAAAGGTTGCCCTGTTCAACAATATTCGTCAATTCGGCACCATGGGGCTAACTTTTTTCCTCGGTGCTTTCATCAGCGCCATGTTCGGCACCATGCTGCGTTCTACTACCAGAGAATTGTCGAGCACAAAATATGATTTCGACCGATTGTCACTTCTCTATAAGAAAATTTTTGATAATATCACCACCGGTATCGTCACCATCAACGGGGAAGGTATCATCACCTCAGCCAACAATGCGACCATCGACATTACCGGACAACCGCCGGCGGAACTAATAGGCAAAGAGCTGAGTTCCATTTTTCCGGGCATTGATCCGGCCAGCCTTGCCACTCGAAATGCCTGTCTTTTTGAACGCCAGGATAACCAGACTCTCAGACTCGGTTACGCCCTGACACAGCTCCACTCCTCTAATGAAGAAGACCTTGAAGGCAAGGACTCCCAAGAGGAGGATGTGACCATTATTACCCTTAAAGATATCGGCGAGATTGAACGTCTGGAAAACCAGATGAGACAGGCGGAAAAACTGGCAGCAATCGGCATGATGAGTGCCTCCATCGCCCATGACATCAGAAACCCTCTGGCGGCAATTTCCGGCTCTGCTCAGGTGCTTGCCGATGAATTAGGCTCAGCGGGCAGTTCCGAGCCCCAAAATTATGAACTAACCAAAATCATTCTTCGGGAATCGGACCGGCTCGCCAATACCATTACAAATTTCCTGAAATTTGCCCGGCCGGAGAACATCAAACAGGACTGGTTCCTGCTTCGGCCCTGCGTAGAGGAAATACTTCAGGTCTGCCGGGCAGACCAGAAATGGCCCGCAACCTGCAGCGTCGATGTACAGATCGATCCCAAGTTTCGAGTCTGGGGAGATGAAAAACAGCTCTTTGGGGTTATCGGCCAACTGCTCCAGAACGCTCTGTCCTTCTGTCCTGAAGGAAACGAAAAGCTGGAACTGAGCGGCAGCATCATCTGTGCGGTAGACAACCAGGAACTCTGTTTGATCAAAATCAGCGATAACGGTCCCGGCATAGAGCCAGGGGAGGTTCAGAAAATCTTTGAACCCTTTTTTACCACAAGAGCCGATGGTACCGGTCTGGGGCTGGCCATTGCCAACCAGGTGATAGAAGCTCACAACGGATCGATTGCCGTTGAAAAATCAGAAATGGGAGGTGCCAGCTTTACGCTGATACTGCCTCAGGAGTCAGAAGCTGGCGATTGACGCCTCTATTCATTCTCCTTCCAGACCCTTGCCCCGAGGCCGTTAAGCTTGTCAACCAGATTTTCGTAGCCCCGCTCCAGATGGTAAATCCTCGATATCTCGGTTCGCCCCGCGGCTGCCAGGGCTGCAATTACCAGTGAGGAACTGGCTCTGAGATCGGTGGCCATGACCCGGGCGCCGTTCAGGCCCTCTGGCCCTCTGCCGGTGACCACCGCTGAGTTCCCCTCGGTTTGGATCTGCGCCCCAAGGCGTCTCAGTTCGGCCACATGCATGAACCTGTTTTCGAAAATGGTTTCCTTTATCACACATA
>CAJQNS010000170.1 GCA_905479735.1 uncultured Desulfofustis sp. | reverse complement strand
CGCCATCCTGCTGATCGAATTCGAATGCTCAGTTCAGGGTCCTCTCCACCAACAAGCCCATCATCATATCCACAGGTTTCTTCAAGAACCTGTCGCCTGATCAGTACATCGCCACCAAAGCATTCAGCATCCCCCGGACTGCCATTCCACTCGAGGTCTCCTATCCAGTTGTAGACTGAATGCTCTGGATGAATCTCTTTTCTATTGCCGGCAACTGCACCCACATCAGCTTGAAATTCCTTTACTGCTCTCCTGAACCAATTTTTATCAAGTAAGGTATCAGAATCCATAAACTGGACCAACGGTGCGAGGCCAGCCTTCCAGCCAGCATTTCTCCCAAGTCCTGGAGTGGGATGTTCAAGGTTTAGCCTGACAATTCGGATTTCTGCAAACGATTCCGCTATAGCGATGCTTTCATCAATTGATCCCCCATCTACATAGATTATATTTAGTGCTTCTCGAGGATAGTCGCATTCGATTATAGAAGAAAGGCAGCGACGAAGAGTGGCTTCGGCATTTACACCGATTACCACACAATCAATTTGGGGCAGCTGTTCCAGCCAGATCGGTGGGTACAAAGTTGAAGTTATCATGTCTATCTATTTTTTTCTGATTATTCGGGCAGGGATACCAACCGCAAGGCTGCCGGCAGGTACATCCTTCAGTACCACGGCATTGGCACCGATATCGACATTATCGCCGATGGTGATGTCCCCCAGGATTTTTGCCCCGGCACCTATATTGACATTGTTGCCGAACACCGGGGCGCTTTTCTCATCAATATTTTTCAGACCGATGGTAACACCGTTGCGGATGATGCAATTGTCACCAAAACTCGCAAAACCACTGATTATGATGCCGCCAAAATGATCGATACGGAAATTTCGCCCGATGGGCACCTCGCAGGGAAATTCAATACCGGTAACAATCTGAACCATTTTATAGAGCAACTTATAGAGCAGTGATAGAGGTTTTCTGATTAACGCAATTTTGAAGCCATAGCGCCAGCGCCCAAAACGGTAAACCAGCATTGCCCAGAATCCCTGGCTCCCCCAATCCCCTTTATAGACGGAGAGATCGTGACGAATGTTGCTGAACACCTCTATCATCCTCCCGTCACCATGGTATTGCTGGCGTCTGGCCGCCATAACTTGTTTCCCTCAAAGACTGAACGATTTCGCCCATGATCTTTGCCGACGCTTTCTTTTTGAGCTGGTGATCTGTTTTTCCAGGCATGTGGTTAACAATCCAGCGGAGCAGATGCCATCCCAACTCTACGCCGGCGTTTGCGAGCACGGCAAAAATTCCACCATTTTTCCTGAAGTACAACCATTCGCTGCGCATACGAAACTTGGTGACCTGGAGGGCCGCATCGTCAAACGAGTGCTCTTTTCTTGTCTTGCTGCTCGCACCGCCCACGTGGATAATCTCCGACCACGGGAGAAAATAGACTTTCCAGCCATGCCTTTTGGCACTTTGGCAAAGATCTGTTTCCTCATAATAAATGTAGAAACGCTCATCAAACAAACCTGTCTGCTCGAGCATTTTTCGACGATACATGGTGAACGTTCCGGGCACCCAGTCGACCTCCATGACACTGTTGTGGTCAAAGTTACCAAATTCATGTCCCGCAAAGATTCTCGATCTTGGATATTTGTTTCTCAACCCGGTGAGCATCAGGAACTTGCTCAGGAAAGTTGGAAATTTTCTGGCTGAAGGATCGAGAGTCCCATCTGGTTTGACCAATCGGCCACCGCATACACCGCATTCAGGATATGTTTCCATGAATTTTACGGCATTATAAACGGCGCCCTGCCTTACAAATGCATCTGGGTTGAGCAGGAGAATAAAATCTCCTGTTGACTCTTCCCAGGCCTGGTTGTTGGCAGCGGCAAAACCCAGATTGACTTCGTTTGCGATCAAAGTCACCTGAGGAAATTCACTTTCGACCATGCCAACCGAATCGTCGCTCGAATTATTGTCTACTACAAACACCTCCATCTCGACATCGGTCGAATGGTCAATCAATTCGGCCAGACATCTGCGCAGCAGAGAGGAGGTGTTGAAGCTCACGATGATTACTGAAACCATCATTGTTCTCCTTGTTTGATCTCTTTTTCCATAATGACAAGGTTGCGACCCTTTTCACGCTGGTAACTCACCTTGTCCATCAGGTTTCTAATTATGTAGATGCCATACCCGCTCTCGGGCAGCGCATCAAAATCGGGCTCCCGATCCGAGAACTCATACCTTTCGTTTCCATCACTCACGGTGACGATGAAATTCGAGTATTTTTCTTTGAACACTACAGAAATCTGGATTTTATCCATACCTTGCTCAGGACCGTGTTTAACTGAGTTAACACAGGCTTCCCCGGTTGCCAGTTCAATCTCTGAGAGAAATTTATCCATTCTCTCGCTACCGGCGACTTTGACTGTTTTCATTAAGGTCTCTACAATTTGTCTTACGGCAATGGTTGCCGACTGTGCGTTGTCAAGGGTCGGTATAAAACTCAACTCAAGAATGCGCATGACCTACCCCGGTTCTTAGTTGGTCCGATAACTTTTGACAGCCTGTAACTCGTCATCAAAAATCTCAAAAATTCTATGCAGTCTCGTCAATTCAAACACTGAACGAACTTTACCGCTCAAACCTGATATTCTGATATCTCCGTCAACCGACCGTGTCTGCCTCAGAGCTGATACAAGACTTCCCAGACCGCCGCTGTCGATATAATCAACCTTTTGAAGGTCAACTACATAGTTGGCCGACCCTTCCTGCAGCAGACCTTTGAAGGTGTCCTTGAAACCTCCGGTAGCACTTGCGTCAAAACGTCCTGCCAAAGCCAGTGTCCGGATTCCGTTCATTTCTTCGATTCTGATTTTCATGATGATTCCCTATTAGTTTAGTGTTTGCGTGTTGTGTAAAAGATTATTTATTAAGGCCTTCATGAGACTTTTACTCTCAGTCAGAAACCCACGGTTGGCCGAATAAAAACGTTCGGCTATCTCGCTCTCCGCCGCACCAGGATCAAGCCTGTCTGCTTCCGTGTAATTGAAGATACCGGGGGAATATCCGGAAAAATCCTTTACGAACTCTCTGCCTTCGGCAGTATCTGGAATCAGCCTGTTGCCGACCAACTGCAATTTCCCTAAAAACACCTCATTCAAAAGTGCGAATCTATCCAGGGACAGAGATCTGATGATCCGGTCTATCGCCCCGGTCCGGAATCCGGACGGTGTGCGAAAAATCTTGGTTTGCCCGTCGCTGCTGAGAAGGAATCTGCTTTTGTTGAATCTCAAATCTCCTTTGAGCCAGCCCAGTGTGAAAAATATGCAGAATGGAATAAGCTGAAGAAGTGCCAGCAGAAACGCCCCGCAGACATTGAACAGGTAGCGTACGATATTTATGGGCAGAGATCTTTTGAGCGGTGAGAGCAGGAACTCGTCACTGACCTCTATTGAGGCGTTGTTACTGACTGACACCACTTTACTCCCAGCTACCATCTTTGCACTTATATAGAGCCGGCGGCCGATATAGGTGTCTGCCATCACCAGGCTTTCACGGACCTCGGCCCCATCATCCACTATTACGTTGCTGCCTATAACTACGTTGGGCCCGATGACCGCACTCCCTAAGAGACGGACATTGCTTCCAACAACAACAGGCCCATGGATTTTAACTCCCTTGCCGATTTCAACATTGCGGCCGAGAATCACACCTTTGTCTGCTCCATAGCCTGGTATGACGTATCGGTGCTGTTCCTCCCTCAGGACCTGCATGGTTATTCTGAACAGATTCACAATTTTACCTGGGGTACTGACCTGCAGGTTGGGAGAGAACTTTACCAGGGTAGACTGTTCTGCGGCGTCTGCAGTACTATAGGAAATCGAACCGCTTTTAGTATTGTACAGGAACCCAGTGCCTGGGCCCTCTGGATTAATTTCATAGCGAGCGTTTTTATCGTAATGTATAAAAAGCAGGCCATCGATCACGATCAGAGGGGCTTGCTCTCCAAAGCTGCTGTTCTTTTCCACTACCCTGGCAATAGTATCATCTGCCTGAGCATTGCCATACTCGATCTCAACGCCCCATCGTTCGCCGTTGCCGAAATACGCTTCTACAGACCCATCCGGTTCTTCAAAAACCAGACGGATTTTTTTTCCACCTACCAGGACTATGAAATCAACCATATATTCCAAGATCGGTTTGTTGCAGATGGTCACCATCGCCGGGTGATCGGCGGATCCTAATCCGCGCAGCCAGCTGTAGTGCTTCTCTCTTATGATGATGAGGCTGTTCATGTGCTGCTCCTTATGTCGTCGTTTGGCTAATTTTCGCTATAGGATTTGAGTGCCAGTTGCTGACTTGAATAGACCAGGAATACCCTGTCTACTCTGGTCAGTTCCATCAGCATCCTGACTTCTTCCGTCGGGCTGACCAGCCGTATGTCACCCTCACGGCTGATTGCTTTTTTCAGAGCGCCGACAAGTACGCCAAGTCCAGTCGAGTCAATGAACGACACCTGGCTCATGTCAATGATTATCCTGCTATTTTGGCGCAGCTGCTCACCAAGTTTCTTTTTGAGAATTGAAGGATAACGCCCAGCCAGCCGCCCGCAGAGAGTAATGATGGCTGCTGTGTCGTTACTCACACAATTAATTTCCATTTCAATATGCTCCTTTACCGGACAGAACCGCCGGTATTGTCTTTAATAAAATGATTAAGTCACTCATCAAACTCGTACTCCTGATGTATTCGATATCGAGCTGCACCTGTTTCTCGAAGGGTATTTCACTTCTTCCGCTTACCTGCCAGATACAGGTGATTCCCGGAACTGCATGAAGCCGCTTTCTCTGCTCCAGGGTATACTGCGCGACCTCATCGGGAGTTGCAGGCCTTGGGCCTACCAGGCTCATGTCGCCAATCAGGACATTGAACAGCTGGGGGAGTTCGTCGATGCTGAATTTGCGGATGAATCTTCCCACGCGAGTGACCCTGGGATCTTTTTTCATTTTGAAAAGCACTCCGTCTTCAGACTCGTTGTGTTTCAAGAGCTCATCTTTAATATTGTGTGCCCCAACGACCATGGATCTAAACTTGAAGAACCTGAAATGCCGACCATCAGTTCCCACTCTTGTCTGGCTGTAAAAAACCGGTCCCCTGCTCTCTAGGACAATGCACAGTGCGGTA
This sequence comes from uncultured Desulfofustis sp., assembly GCA_905479735.1. Taxonomy (GTDB): domain Bacteria; phylum Desulfobacterota; class Desulfobulbia; order Desulfobulbales; family Desulfocapsaceae; genus JABDQA01. The sequence goes on along the minus strand of CAJQNS010000170.1, from coordinate 1,582 downwards.
ATCGCAAAAACAGGAATTAAAAGGAAAAGCATCATGCAGGAAACTGCGACATCGAATAGACGCTTGATAAACATCGTTAATCGAATCGTCAGGTACCAAATTAAGAATTTCGAACGGGAACGCCTTGGCGACAATGTTTTGGCCAATCCGGCCAACATCTCATTACGGTTCATATCCAAACTGGGCATTGCTTTATTCTCCCTGGTTAGAATTATTCTGTGTGCGCCAGGTCATTACCCGGAAGATGAACAGAGGATTTCCTACTATGTATCGCCGCCACATCCTGCCAGGTTCCTGGATCATCCGATATACCCATTCAAGACCCAGTTCCCGAAGCCAGCGCGGAGCCCTCAGGGTGTTGCCGGAATAGAAGTCGAATAAGCCGCCCACGCCAAATGCCGCACCGACCTCCAGTTGGGATTTATGGGCTGTAATCCACTTTTCCTGCAGTGGAGCGCCAAAGGCGACGAGAAGGATATCCGCCCCCGATTTGTTTATCAGGTCCACCACCTCACCGCTCTCCTTCTGGTGATCAAAGTAGCCGTGCTGCACTCCCGCCACTTGGACTTCATAAGACTCAGTGATTTTCGCAGCCACTTTATCGGCCACACCAGGCTTGCCGCCAAGCAGGAAAATTTTAAATCCCCTGCGCTTCGCCATAGTGCACATATAAGGCAGCATATCCGTCCCGTTGACATTCTCCTTCAGCCCGCTGCCTAGCATTCGACAGGCGATGTTGATGCCGATACCGTCAGGTAGTATATAGTCCGCGTTTTTCAGGAGAGAACGATAGTCTTCGTCCTCGTAGCACTTGTTGAGGCAGTCGGCATTGACGTAGAAGACAGTGCTCGCTGCGTTTCCGGAATCCAGGTCTGCCTCAATTCGCGTTACCGCCTCCTGCATCGTCATATTTTCGAAGGCAATGTCAAAAATAGCCACTGAGGTTTGTGTCTGCCCTTCGGCTCCTCCAATGATATAGGCAGGTATAGATCTCAGCGCGATAAATGCATCGGCGGAATGTTTTTTGGTGAAACAATATTCCCACTCAGTCTCATGACGCCCTTCATGGCCGATCTTAATGTTAGATCGGAGCCCCCAGAGAGAGAAGAGACCCGGTTTAAGTTTCCGGAGGTAATTATTCTCTGGTTTGAGCTCCGTCTGTTCATAGCTGATTAACGATCCGCCAACAAAGGTCAGGTCGCCTTTCACTATTGAATAGAGCAATGCAAGGGAGGCGGCTGGTTTCCAGCCAAGATTGAAAAAGTTAACGACTATCGGTTGACCGCCCATTCCGATGAGGATCTCCCTGAAAAATATTTTGTTCCCTGTAAAAAGTTTGCGGACGGCCATGCCAAATAAAAGCGGCAGACCCAGCAGAACTAATCCGGTAACCGCAGTGATTACCTCCGCTGTCCTGTAAATAGGCGGAAGAAGAAATGTTTCCAAGGCATAGATTATTTTCCCAAGCAGATGGCGGTTTGACTTGCGAAGATTTTTTTCCAGCAAATTCAGATCTTTCATACCAAAGAGTTACTGTTAGTTGTGAGAAGCAAAGACTTCCCGTTGATCGAGACGAGTTTTC
>CAJQNS010000169.1 GCA_905479735.1 uncultured Desulfofustis sp. | reverse complement strand
CACCGCTACTTCCACGACAAGCCGGACACCGGTGATAACGCTTGAGAGCTAGTGCGAACCGCACCCGCAATCGGAACCGCAGCCGCAACCGCCAGACTTCTGCAGTGCAGCGATGGCAGTGACAATCTCTTTGGGCTCGGGGGTGACAACCTCTTTGAGTTCGAACTTCAGCGATATCAAACCTTCCGTTTCCGGCATGACCAGGCGGGCGCCCAAGCCGCCAAATATCCCACCGAAATACGAATTCAGCTTGGATTTCTCGATGTTCAACTCAAAAACCTCCCCCAATCCGAGCTCGTCTATGGCGATTTCGAAATCGCTCATTCCGCTGCTTCCAATCCCAAAAATAAAAGACCATTCGATCGGCCCAAAATAACTGTCCAACGTTTCCTGGCTCTTGCCACTCCAGACATTGAAAGTCAGTTCTTTTAAATATTTTTCCAACTTGTTCATCTAAATTAGCTCCTCTTGTTCAGTAGTTGCAGCTGCATATCGGTGTATATTACAGATTCTCTGGCATCGAGCGCAACATAGAGATGGCGCCATGCATCGCATTTACGGCGGTTTCTACTCTGAGAACGCGGGCCCCCAGAGTAAATTGATCGAACCCCATTATCTCCATCTGGTCGAGTTCGTACTCATTCCAACCGCCTTCGGGACCTATTGCCAGCAGGACTGGACTGGCGCCGGCGCGAAAGACCTCCGCCAAACTATTGGTGGTGTGAGGATGGGCAACAAGCATCTGTTGGTATCGGTCTTTGATACCTGGAACTATCTCCTGCATGAATGGTTTGAAGCCACGATAAAAAGAAATATCTACCAAACGCGTATCTACTGCCTGTTCAAGCCCTTCCCGAACGTGTCGCTGCCAACCGTTTTCGCTGACCACCGAGGACTCCCAATAGCTTTTCTCAACCTTTGCCGCATTAACGACAAGGATCCGGCGTACTCCGAGGGTGGTAAGATGACTGATTATTCGCTTAAAGACGATTGGTCTTGGCAGGGCCAGCAGAATATCGATTGGTGGAGTAATATCTGGGTATCTTTCCATGGCCAGCTGGAGTTTAACAAGATAGGGCTTTCTACCAACGATCTCTTTTATAATGCCATAACCGGTTTTTCCATTTATTATGCCAACGGTTACCCGGTCCCCTCGAGAAGAGCGCAGCACTTTGACTATATGCTCAGCCCGGTGATCCTTTAGCGTTGTATGATCGCCGTTGATTTCATCTTTGTCCAGAAGGATGATGTTCATATTTTGTTATAGTTACCGGGTATCTTGATCTTGGTTGTTTGGTCTCTAACTTTCTCGATCCTTTTTTCGGTACCAACACACCTATCTGCTGAAATGATTTTCTTGTATAATATCATCACGCTACTTCTGGTACCATTGCTCGCCCTTTTTCTGCCGATCTATCTGATCTTGAGACCAGAAAAACGTCACATTATCCCACAAAGGCTTGGATTCGGGCTCAAACTTCCTTCAAATCGTAAAAAATCAACCGTGTGGATACATGCCCTTTCCGTTGGCGAGGTGACCTCCGCCTGCCATCTGGTGAAGCAGCTTTACCAGGACAAACATAAATCTACGACCATAATTTTTTCTACCACCACGGTGAGCGGATATGAGGTCGCCAAGAAGATTATAAGGCCTTACAGTGATTGTTTGATTTATTCTCCTTTGGATTTTCTTCCGGTGGTTAATTTTTTTCTCAAAAAAATACAACCCGATCTTTTCATATTGATCGAAACCGATTTCTGGCCTAACCTGCTTCACCGCCTCGCCAAATTCGACGCCCATCTGCTGCTCATCAATGGCAGAGTCTCCGATCGCTCCATGGACCGATATCAGCGGTTCTCATTGTTCTTTTCCCCACTTTTTGACACCTTCACCTTGCTCTGCATGCAAACCAAAGATGATGCAAGGAAAATGCTGCGGCTTGGCATTAACGAAGAAAAGGTCAAAACGGTTGGCAACCTCAAGTTTGGTGGCCAGGACCTGCCGGAGCCCGAGACTGTCAGTCAAAAACAATTTTTCCCAGCAGGCAACCTAATTATATTAGCAGGCTCTACCCACGCTGGTGAAGAGCAAACCATCATCGATGTATTTTTAAACTTAAAAAGAAGCGTCAGCCAGCCACTTCATTTGGTTGTCGCCCCCCGAAACATTTCAAGGTGCCAAGATATCATTGAGCTTTTTGAAAACAACAACCTCACTTATACTAATTTTTCCAGTAATAACAGTTATGAAGTCATTGATGTTACGATTATCGATACCATTGGCGATCTCTCCTCCCTTTATCGCTATGCAGATATAAGCTTCATAGGGGGCAGTCTCGTCAATGAAGGCGGTCACAACCCTCTCGAGGCGTCCCGTTGCGGTTGTCCAGTGCTGTTCGGCCCTTATATGGATGATTTTTCTGAAATTAGCACGGGACTTCTGGAAGCCGGTGGAGCTTTAGAGGTTCAGGATCCTTCATCTTTGTACGACATTCTCCAGGTTCTCATCCATGATGAAACTAAAAGAAAAGTGCTTGGCCAAAAAGCCCAGAGTTATACCACAGAACATAAGCATGTCATCTCCGGTCACCTGGAGCTGATCGACCGATATCTTTGATCAACTATTATCGCTACTGGAAAAATTACCTCCTTATTCTTTCAACCTGTTCCTATGGGGCTGGAATTTTTCTTTTTTCCTCGGCGATATTTTCTGGAACCGTAAATCTTTTACCCCTGGGTGTAATCCTTGTCGTTTTCATGGTTCTGAAGACGATTACCCAGCGATTCCTTACTTTCCTGCTGGTTGTTTTGATCTTCTTCTTTTTTGGCGCAATCCAGGGCACCAGAAACAACGTCGAGTTAATTGACGAGTCCCATATCGCGATCAAGGTTGGAAATCAGCAGCAGATCGCTGGAGTCGGGACCTTGGTAGAAATGGTATCAGAGTCGAGAAACACCAGTCGAGCCAAGATTAATATCAGTTACATACGAACGGAAACCGAGCCCGAATTCAAAAAAGGAACTGGCAGTCTCCTGCTAGTTGTGAAAGGCCCCTGGCCTGAAACAATTGTTCCAGGTCAAAACATAATTTTTCAGGCAACCGCACAGATACCCTCCCCTGCAGCTGCACCAGGAGCTTTTGATTACAGGAGATATCTTGCCAGAAAAAAGATCTACCTGACCGCAGTGGTGAACTCACCGATACTGGTGCAACCGGTAGATGATATTCAGGCAACCGTAACGCAGAATTATCTCTATGCCATTGAACGATATAGAACACACATCGCCAGATACATTGATAAGACGCTTCCTCTGAGCGCCGCAGCTTTATACAAAGCCCTGATTGTCGGCGACCGTTCCTCAATTGACCCTGAAGTGTTGGAAAATATTAAGAGAGCAGGCGTACTTCATTTGTGGGCTATATCGGGAATGCATCTCGGTCTGTTGACAGTGACAACCTACTCCTTCCTTTACTGGCTGTTACGTCGGTCAGAAAGGTTGCTACTCAAGATAAATGTGAAAAAAGTTGCCCTCTTTCTCACCCTGCCACCGTTGCTTTTGTATGCACTGCTGGCAGGTTTTCAGCCGCCGGCAGCACGAGCATTTATAATGACCGCATGCTTGGTCATCTCCCTTGGGTGCAACCGTAATCATTCGACAATGACCACTCTCACGGCGGCCGCTCTCATCATCTTGCTGTTTGATCCACTGGCGATCCGATCGGCCTCATTTCAACTCTCTTTTTCCGCGGTCGCCGCAATTGTCCTGGTTACTCCAAAAATATTGACTCGGTTTGATTTATCCATAAATAAAAATAGAAGTGCAACCGCAAAGGTAGGCAATCTTCTCCTCTCTTTGGCGACCGTAACTGTTTCTGCAACCCTCGGAACTTTGCCGCTGCTTCTTTGTCATTTTCATAGATTTTCACTCGTTACCCTGCCGGCGAATCTGCTTGTTCAACCGGTAATCTTATTTGTCAGTCTGCCCTTGGGTATGCTCAGTTTACCTTTCATTTGGTTATATCCTCCTGTTGCCGCTTTGCTGCTCAATGTGGGGGCTATGGGCCTCACGCTTGCAAATACAATTGCAGCAATTATCTCTACCCCGGATTTTACTCAGTTATGGCTACCCAGTCCGCATCCGCTGCTGATTATGTTTTATTACCTGTTGCTTTTGATTTGGGCGAATCAACGACTGGCTTCTTTCTCATCTTTGTTGAGCTCGATCGGGTTTATATCAATAATCTTCATAATTATGTTGCCCTTCCACCATGATGTTCTAGTAGGACCCAAGCAGACCAGGGTAGCGATATTAGCTGTTGGTCATGGCAGCGCCAACGCAATCAAATTAAAGAGTGGCCGAGTCGTCCTCATCGATGGAGGCGCTCGAAGCACCCCCGGCTTCGACTGCGGCAGTCAGATCATTGCCCCTTATCTTTGGCACAGTAAAATCAGCAAAGTGGATGATATTATCATTACCCATGAAGACGCCGACCATTACAACGGGATATTCAGCGTGATCAAGCGATTCAAACCAGAACGGCTCTGGCTTCCGCCTCTGGGGAGCGCAAAACATGGCTTTTCGCAATTAATTGATCTTGCCCGTAACCGCGGCATCGCAATCATATTCCCGAAGCCTGGAGTAATTATCGAAGAAAAAGGAGATCAGATTTCAGTCCTGGGTGGAGAGTCAGGCGATGATATGGAAAATGAAGATGACAGAGGCTTGGTGCTAAAATTGAACTCAGGTAAGGTTTCGGTGCTTTTTCCAGGGGATATAACCAAGGCGCGAGAGTTTGAATTGGTCAGAAGAGCAGCGCCCTTAAAATCATCGATATTGCTGTCTCCCCATCATGGTTCAGCAACATCGAATTCATTTGCCTTTCTCTCAGCGGTGTCACCCGAAATCCTGGTGTTCTCAACTGGAAAGTCTGGAAAGTTCCCTTCGCAGGAAGCGCTTGTCACTGTCCAAAAGCTGGATATAGCCACCCTCAATACTTCGGAGGTTGGCACAATAACCATCGAAATAAACGATGATGGTTCAGGCTACAAGTTGTTCACAGCCAATGAATCTCAAGGCAGCTATTGGCGCAACGGATGACAGCCAGCTGTTGTCTAAACCTCGGTGAAATCAGAGGGCGGTTTACGCAGATATTTGACGAATTTTGACTTATCTATCGAATTCGAATAGGCATCATCGGGACTGATCATCCGCTTATCGAGCAGTCCCATGATGGCATCGTCCATGGTTGCCATACCGTATTTCTTACCGGTCTGCATAACCGATATAATCTGATAGGTCTTGGCCTCACGAATCATGTTCCGTACGGCCGGTGTGGCAATAAGAATTTCCAGAGCCGCCACCCTGCCCTTCACATCAATGCGCTTGAAAAGAGTCTGGGAGACAACGGCACGAAGCGCATCGGCCAGCGTCGAACGAACCTGTGCCTGCTGGTGGGCCGGAAACATCTCGATGGCACGGTCAACAGTTTTCATTGCATTCAGAGTGTGGAGAGTGCCAAACACCAGATGACCGGTCATGGCAGCTTCCATGGCCAGGGTCATGGTCTCCAGATCGCGCATCTCACCGACCATGATGATATCCGGGTCTTCACGCAGCGCACCTCTTAAGGCCTGGCTGAATCCTTTTGTATGCGTCCCAACCTCTCGATGGTTGATGATGCACTGATTCGACTGGTGAACAAATTCTATCGGATCCTCAATGGTAAGAATATGGTCTTTTCTGGTTCTATTTGCCTCATCTACGATCGCAGCCAGGGTGGTCGATTTGCCGTGGCCGGTGGGGCCGGTAACCAACACCAGTCCCTTGGGAAGATGTGCCAGCCGCGAGATAACCTTAGGCAAGCCAAGCTGCTCGACACTAAGAATGTCAGAAGGGATCTCTCTGAAAACCGCTCCTATCCCATTTTTCTGGTTGAAGAAGTTACAGCGGTAGCGGGCCAGACCGGGTATCTCATAGCCGAAGTCTATGTCTCCGGTTTCCTCAAAAACTTTAATTTTTGCTTCCGGACATACCTCATAGAGCATGGCTTTGAGTTCATCGTTTTTCATCACTTTGAACTTGACTCGCTCCATATCACCGCGTATTCGCAGCACGGGTTGCTGATCAGCGACCATATGTAAATCGGAAGCACCTTCATCATTCATCAATTTGAAAAAGGCATCGATTTGTGCCATGCGTTCACCCCTCTTCTAACTATTATCTGGGAAACAGAGTTTCGACTCTAATTTTTTGATATACTAGCTTAGTATAACTATCTCACTGAAATAATACAAATTATACTATTACAGTTTTTTTGACATAGCTCACCACATCTTCGGGATCATCAATAATTCTAAATAGTTCCAGGTCATTTTCGCTTATCGTTCCATTTTCTACAAGGCTTTCTTTCAACCAATCGACCAAACCGGACCAAAAGCTGCTTCCTACGAGTACTATTGGAAATGGTTTTATTCTTTGAGTTTGAATGAGCGTCAACGATTCAAACAACTCATCCATTGAACCAAAGCCGCCCGGCATACAGATAAAGGCCATCGAGTATTTCATAAACATTACTTTTCTAACAAAAAAATACTTGAAATGTAAAGGAAAGTTGGCATATGGATTGGGTTCCTGTTCGTGGGGTAAGCTGATGTTGAGGCCTATGGATACCGCACCTCCTTCTGTCGCTCCCTTGTTGGCAGCCTCCATGATACCAGGTCCGCCACCGGTGATGATCGCATAACCGGATTTGGCCAGCTCCCTGGCTATATCAACCGTCAAAGTGTACCAGGGATGATCGACAGGTGTCCTTGCCGAACCGTAAATGGTTACCGCAGGTGACTCCACCGTTGAAAGCGCATCAAAGCCTTCGACAAATTCCCCCATGATTCTAAACATTCTCCAAGAGTCACCTACCACTGTATTGTCGAGTTCATATTTCGGCTCAATACTCATGTCGATTCCTTTTAGTTATTCTTTCTAAATTCTTTTTTCTGCTAACGATGCTTGCAGTTTTTTAGCCTTATCCAGTAGAGCTGGTGTCGCTGTTTTAGAGCTGAAAATCATTTTTAGATAGCGATCGCAAGAGCGAAAATCTCCATTCGATTGATGGATTCTGGCAAGCTCGAGCCAGGCATCGGCCCTAAAATTTCTATATCTCGTGCAAGCCCTGAGGAGGTCCAGGGCTTCATCTGTTTTCTTTGAGACAGCGAGAGAGTGAGCGTATCTGATTTTGTACTCCGGATTTTCTGGTTCTAATTCGACGCTTCTTTCACAAAGCTTGCAGGCGATATCATCGCCTTCACCGGTTTTAAGATAAACCGTTCCTAGCAGGCTGAGCGCTTCACTGTCAGATTGATTAGCGACCAGGGCCCGCTGCAGCCATTTTGCAGACTGCTTGAAATCACCCAGATGATAGTAGCTAATGCCAATAAATCTGAGACAACGTTCAGCTCCCCGTTCGCCTTTCTTTGCTGCATACCACTTTTTCATCACCTTTACGCATAGCCTATATTCTCCGATGCAGAAATGACAAACACCTAAGTGAAACTGTAGTTCGCTGATGCTTGCTGCTTCTTCTTCGTCCGCTCGGTTGAATACATCCTGGGCACGGCTAAAGGACTTCACCGCTTGACTGTATTTCTTCTGCTTCTTCTCACCGAGGCCTCGATTATAGAGAGCCATAAAATTTTTCGGATCAATATCGAGTACCTCGTTGAAAGCCTCTAAAGCTTTACTGCTCATATTCATCAGGGCATAGGCAACCCCAAGACTATTGAGAAGGTTTACATCGTCTGGGGCTAGCTCTAGACCTTTGCGGTATTCCCTCACCGCACCCGACACATCGCTTTCACCGAAGTAGGCGTCGCCACTCACGTTCAGGCTCAGGCTATCGAACACTACACAGCTTCCGGGACCGAAAAAGGTGCCATGAAGTAGTGCTTTCATAGAGTTGCGGGCAACCTCCGGTCTTTTGTAATCGCCGAATGGATAAGAACTGATACCTGCCGATAATGAAAAACGCTCACCTTCAGCTTTCACTATCTTCTTGATCAGAGAGGAAGCCCATTTTTCGGTGTTACCAGCAGATTTTCCAGGTCGCAGGACAAAATAGCCCTGGTCATCGGCGATCACTATTTCTTTACCGAGTAGCTTCGTTATAACCACATCAAAAGTCTTACGGTCATGAAAGTCAGGTCTCAGATAGGCCAGAGAGAACTTCTTGATATCTTTCCAGCGGTAGGACAATTTGCCTGTGGTGGATCTGCCAATCGCTTTCAATGGAAAGAGCTCTGGATTTACCAGCAGCTGGTAATCACAAAAAGCGTACGGCCCCCTTCTTCCAGCCCCCTGTAAAGCTTTCCAGGCCTCGTCGATAAGGGTTTGAACCAGACGGTCTGAGGCTGCGCGCTGGTGTCGTTCCTTGCTATATGAACTGAACCCTATACGGATACGCCTGAGTCCTCTGTTTCTGGCAACATCCAGCAAAGAATGGCTCAGAGACTTTATAAAATCTTTATCTCCGCGAGTAATGACGTAACAGAAAACCCCTTGCCCCAGATGAAAGAGTGGGAACGAGAAACGATTGAATTCTTCAAGAATGCGACCGGTATCCGTTATATGAAGAAAGGCCTCCTTGACTGACTTTGCGGGAGGTAGAGATTCCACCAGCACCAGATGCACCTCCTCTTCAGGAACGACTCTGTTGAGGTACATATTGAGAGAGTTAACATCGCCAAGCGAGGTAAGAGGCTCTATGAAGTGTCTTCTGGCTTCATAGAATTGCCGGAAAATTGAAGAATGCGTTTCGTTCAGCCATTGACTCGAAGCATTTTCAATCAGCAGGTCATCAATTCCGTCAACGAGGATTGCGAGGTTCGAGTTGTCGGCGCAATCAATGGGAAGTAAAAGTTTATCAGGCTTCACCCAGACCGAAACATTCTTGTTGAAGGCTTTATCCAGCAGCTGTCTCTTCTTGTTTTCAGATACCTCAATTTGCATCGATTTGAGATCTTCACGGGAGACGAAGGCAACTTTTTTTGAAGTGGGGATAGTCTCTAATATGATCAGTTCAAGTTTATGACCAAAGACCATAAGGTCTGATTTTTTAAGGTCGGGGGTGGTAGCGAAGAAAGGTGATTTTTCGAGGATCATAAGTAATGGAGTTATTCGAAATAGGTAATCAGTTCGGAACAGAGTTCAGGAATCTCGCTATCGAGTACGGTGCGGAAATCAATGAGTAACCGGTCATTTTCTATTCTGCCGATAACAGGAACAGACAAGGTCCTGAAATCACTTTCAAGTCTCGATACTGTGGTCGCCGCTGGCTGCAGCTCTACTGCCCAGCTTGTCAATCCGTATTCGGGCAGAGCCCCACCTCCCACCCGGGATATGGTTGAAACCAGCTTAAGGCTGCATTTTTCAGCAATTTTGGCTCGACTTCGCCGTAAAAATCTTTGGGCTCGCTTCTTGATGATCTCTGGCGACTCACTGATCATCCTGAGAGTCTGGTTCTTTGTCAGTACCGCCTCCTGATCGTAGTAATCCCTTAGAACACTCTCAAGGGAAGCAAGCGTGAATTTGTCGATTCGAAGGGCTCTATTCAGTGGGTTTTTCTTAATCCTGGTAATTATTTTTTCTTTTCCGACGATGATCCCTGACTGGGGCCCTCCTAGTAGCTTGTCGCCGCTGAAGGTAATTACATCAGCACCGGATTTGACCACCTCCTGGACCGTCGGTTCGGGCGGCAGGCCGAATTTTGATAGATCGGTAAGGCTGCCACTGCCAAGATCCTCCATCACCGGCAGGTCGTATTTGGCGCCCAGCCCAACGAGTTCTTCAGCAGTCACCTGGGAAGTAAATCCAATAATTCTAAAATTCGATGTGTGTACCCGTAAAAACAAGGCGGTACACTCACTGATGGCACCTTCATAATCATAGAGGTGTGTTCTGTTCGTGGCCCCAACCTCAACCAGAGTGGCACCACTCTTTTTCATCACATCAGGGATTCTGAACGAGCCTCCGATTTCCACCAGTTGTCCACGGGAAACGATGACTTCCTTATCACGGGCAAGAGTATCGAGGGCAATCAGGACGGCTGCAGCGTTGTTATTCACTACCAGTGCCGCTTCGGCTCCGGTGAGATCGCAAATTATATCTTCGACGAGGCTGTACCTGCTTCCTCGTTTGCCGGTTTTGAGGTTGAACTCGAGATTCGTGTAACAGGCTCCGGCCATGGAAAGCTGTTTTATGGTATGGACCGGCAGAAGCGATCTGCCAAGGTTGGTGTGGACGACAATACCTGTGCCATTGATGACTCTTTTGAGATTCAAGGCCATCAATTGCTCGATTCGTTTTTTAAAAATATCATCCCACCCAGCCAGGGTATCAGGAACATCGACCGGATCATCGTTCAGCAATGCATTTCGCAGCTGCTCAACCGACTGCTGCACTGCCTTCTTGGCTATAAGCTGAGGAACATCGTGCTGGTTTATATGTTCTTCGAGCCTGGCCAGGCACTCGTCGATCTTGGGTAATTTTCTAAGTAACTTATTTTTATCTTTCATAGACACGGGGAAGTCTCTATTGAGGGGACGGGCAGCGTAGTTTCCCGTCAGAACTCTTTGCAACCACATTTTCTTTGATAACAACAATATATCAACATCGATAAAAAGTGAGCAACTTTTTTTCAACAGAGCGGACAAACGTATTGACAAAGTGAGTGGTAGGGTATAGTTTGTCGCGGCTTTTGCGGTGCTAATTGGGGCGGTAAAAGTGGTTTGGGGAGCAAGAATCTAGTTGACATTTATTAGGGTTTACATTAGATTGACGTTCTTCCGCACTCGTCACGAGTGGGCAGCTTTTGGCTGCTAAGACGATCCTTGAAAACTGAATAACAGCAAATACGCAAACGGGCCCGACCGTGTCTTTTTAGCGAGACACACTTGGGTTCTGTCAAACAGCAGAGCCTTATTGTTTATAATAAGGACAGAGGAGATCAAGAGATTGATTGACTCAGTTCAGGATATAAACTGGAGAGTTTGATCCTGGCTCAGAACGAACGCTGGCGGCGTGCTTAACACATGCAAGTCGAACGCGAACGAGTTCTTCGGAACTTTAGTAGAGTGGCGCACGGGTGAGTAACGCGTAAGTAATCTACCCTCGCATCTGGGATAACCCACCGAAAGGTGTGCTAATACCGGATACGTCTAAG
>CAJQNS010000168.1 GCA_905479735.1 uncultured Desulfofustis sp. | reverse complement strand
CTTCAGGGTCTATATCGGCCAGACCGGCAACCGATTGCCTGATTCCCGGCCAGGCGTGGGAAGCGTCGATGATCGCACCCCCAAGCAACCTGGTGATTTCGAGAATATCTTTGGGGTCTTGGTTCTTGAACAAGGACTTTTCGAAACGCTGCAGCACGTAATCCACGTTGACGATGGTACCGCCATACTCACTGTACGATGCCGTCGGCAGCAGCACTGCGGCGGACTCATAGGCCGGCAGTTGGTGACTGCATACGGCAATGGACTGGGTCTTGTCGAGCAGCGCCTTGAGCTCTTCGTCGACACCGCCGAAAAACAGGTCGTTATTGAAGTTGACCAGCAGGTCGGTATGCTGCAGATCAGCGATGAACTGCTCTCTGCTGAAATCGATATCGAGTAGCTCCAAACCTCTGCGGTTTGCCGCCTTGTCGTCGTTGATCAGATAGTCATCACCATCCCCCTCGACAACATAGCTGTCGCTGTAGCCGGACAGATCGGCGCCGTAAAGGGCGGCAATTCTTTTAACCGCCCACATCTGTTCCAGTGAACAGTCCGGAGAGATGAGCATCAGCGGCTTGCGGGCCCGGTCGAGCCGCTCGCGCAGGGCTTCTATGCCCTCATCGAAACCGATGATGCTGCCGTCCACCACGGTGGTGGTCTGCCGGTTTTGATTCTCACCAGCATAACTCAACCTTCCGGGATCGCAGATAAAATAGCCGTTGACATTGAGGTTGGTACGGGCTCGGTAGCGATAGATGACGTCGTCTTTGTATTTTTCCTGATGATGATCGATATAGATGTTGCAGCCTCTGCTGCAGCCGTGACAGATGCCCGGATCCTTTTTCAGAAACCAGACCCGCTGCTTGAACCTGAAATCACTCGAGGTCATTGCCCCGACCGGGCAAATTTCAACGATATTCAAGGCATAGCGATTATTCAGCGGTCTGCCGGGGAAAATCGACACCCGGGCAGCATCGGTCCGGTTGACGATGCCCAGCTCGCCGGTTTTGGTGATCTGCCGGGTGAAGCGTACACAGCGACCGCAGAGCACGCAGCGTTCCTGATCGTGCACCACCCCCGAGCCAAAGTCCATCCGCTTGCCCTTGGTGACCTGGTCGACCCGCATGCGGCTGTCGTCCAGGCTGTAATTCATATAATAGTCCTGCAGGGCGCACTCGCCGGCCTGATCGCAGACCGGACAGTCGACGGGGTGGTTGATCAGCTCGAATTCAAGCACATCACGCTGGATCTTCTTGATATGCTCGGCATCGAGCTGCACTTTCATCCCTTCCTGGGCCGGTGTTTTACAGGCCGGAACCAGCGGCGGTCTGCCGTCCTCAATGCCCACCAGGCACATTCGGCAGTTGCCGTCGGCTCCAAGAGCCGGATGATAGCAGAAGTGCGGAATTTCGATGCCCACCACCTTGAGGGCATCGATCAGGTTCTTACCCGATTCGACCTCCACTTCCTGGCCGTTTACGAAGAGCTTCACCATTTCAGCCATGTATCGTCCTTTTCATACTGATTTACGAGGCAGCATCGGAGACGTAGGCCTCAAACTCATGTCTAAACTTTTTAAGGTAACTGCGCACCGGCATCGTACAGGCTGCCGACAACACGCAGACCGTTTTCATCTCGATATTGTCGCAGAGCTCGACCAGCAGGTCGATGTCCGCCATCGAACCTTCGCCGGCCAGCAGCTTCTTGACAATTTTCAGCATCCAGCCCAGCCCTTCCCGACAGGGGGTGCACTGGCCGCACGATTCGTGGTGGTAAAAATAAATCAGGTTTTCAACCAGTTTGACGATATCCACCGTTTCATCGAGCACCACTATACCGCCTGATCCGAACATGGTTTTGTGCTCGGCCATCGATTCGTAGTCAAGGTTGACCGTCTTGGCCTCTTCGGGCGTCAGAACCGGTGTCGAACTGCCTCCCGGTATCACTCCCTTGAGCTTTCTGCCCTTCCAGACGCCGCCCGCTACTTTTTCGAGCACTTCCATGAGTGGAAGACCAAGCGGCAATTCATACATCCCCGGTTTCTCCACATGGCCGGAGATACCGAACAGGTGCGTTCCACAGCTCTTTTCGGTGCCGTGAGCTTTATAGGCATCGGCCCCTTCCTGGATAATGAAAGGCAGCGAAGCGATGGTCTGGACGTTGTTGATAATGGTTGGGCAGTCGTAAAGTCCAACCACGGCGGGAAAGGGTGGTTTTGAGCGGGGCTGCCCCTTTTTGCCTTCGATCGATTCGAGCAGCGCCGTCTCCTCGCCGCAGACATAGGCGCCCGCTCCCCGATGTACGGTGACATCGAGGCGGAAATCGTTACCGTCAACGGTCTCGCCCAGATAACCCGCCTCATAGGCCTCATCGATGGCCCGCTGCAGGGCTTTGACCTGGGAAGTGTACTCTCCGCGGATATAGATATAGGCGTCGTGACAGCCAATTGCATAGCAGCAGATGATGATGCCTTCGATCATCAGATGCGGATCCTTGACCAGAATATAGCGATCCTTGAAAGTGGCCGGTTCAGATTCGTCTGAGTTGACCGCCAGATATGTTGGCTTGTCTAGATCCTTGGGTAGAAAACTCCATTTCACCCCGGCCGGAAACCCTGCACCGCCGCGTCCTCTGAGACCGCTGTCCTTGACCTCGTTGATTACATCCTCGGGCGTCATGGAAAAGAGTTTGTCCAGCGTCTGGTAGGCGCCATGGCTCTTGGCCACATCGATAAGATGAGCGTTTTCGATGTCGAATTTGGTGCTGAGAATCTTCACTTCCATCTTCGTCCACCCTCCCCTATTCGAGCGTCGCCAGCAGCGCTTTGAATTTATCCAGATCCATTTCTTCGTGGAAATCGCCGTTGACCTGGACCACCGGTGCGGTCCCGCAATGCCCCAGACACTCCACCTCTTCCAGGCTGAATCGACCGTCTTCGCTGATCTGCCCCGGTTTGATTCCAACTTCTTCCGCCAGGTAGTCAACAATCGCCTGCTTGTCGCGCAGCCAGCATGACAGTGTCCGGCAGACGCAGATATGGTGCTGGCCAACCGGCTTGAGGTGATACATGGTGTAAAACGTAGCCAGCTCAAAGACTTTGGCCGGAAAAGTGCCGATCCGCTCGGCAATGTACTCGATCGCCTCGGCGCTGATCCATCCCTGCTGTTCCTGAGCCATCCACAGCGCCGGCATGATCATCGATTCCCTGATCGGGTAGCGCACGATCTGTTGTTCGAACTCCGCATCCCGCTCTGCATCGAACTCGAAAGGTTCCCCAGTGATTATCAACTCTGAACGATCACTCATCTGTCCAGCTCTCCGCCTATGATATTGATGCTGCCGAGATTGATGACCGCGTCGGCGATCATCTCACCTTCGATCATCTCGTGGAACCCACCCATCGCATAAAAACAGGGAGGGCGAACCTTCAGTTTATAAGGGGTGCCCGAACCGTCGGAAACAAAATGGAAGCCCAGCTCGCCGTTGGCGGCTTCATAACCATCGTACCACTCGCCGGCAGGCGTCTTTACCCCGTCAAAAATAAGTTTGAAGTGATTGGCCAGCCCTTCGATCTTGTTATAGACCTGATCTTTGGGAGGCAGGGCAACCCGGTGGTCATCGACAAATACAGGTCCGTCGGGAATCATCTTCATGGCCTGACGAATGATCTTTATCGACTCGAAAATCTCTTCGAAACGGACCATCATGCGGTCATAAATGTCGCCGTAACTGCCGACCGGCACGCAGAAATCGAAGGCCTCGTAATTGTAGTAGGGATCGTCCTTTCTCAGATCGAAAGATATTCCGGTTGAGCGCAGATTGGGGCCGGTATAGCCGTAGGAGAGCGCCGTTTCAGGGGTGAGGACACAGGTACCCTGAGTCCGGTCGTGAACGATACGATTCTGCAGCACCAGCTTGAGCGAGTCGTTTACCCCTTTTTCGATATCCTTGAGCTGGCGCTCCATATCATTTTCCCAGCCCTCATAAAAATCGCGGTACATACCTCCGATCCGGGTAAATGAACTGGTCAGCCGAGCCCCGGTCAACCGGGAGATCAGATCATAGGAGGCTTCTTTTTCGTTGTAGAGATACCAGTAGTTGGTCAACCCGCCCATATCGACAAGGTTTGCCGCCAGACAGACCAGATGATCCTGGACCCTGAAAAACTCGGAAAGAATCACCCGCATGAACATGGCCCGCTCGGTGATCTCGAGCCCGAGCCACGATTCAACCGCCTTGACGTAGCCGATGTTGTTCATTAGCGCCGAACAGTAATTGAGCCGGTCGGTCAGCGGGATGATCTGGTTATAGGTGCGGTTTTCCGCCGTCTTCTCAAAACCTCGATGCAGGTAGCCGATCTCGTTCACATTGGCAATGATGGTCTCGCCATCGAGGGCGGTGAATATCCGAATCGCTCCGTGAGTTGCGGGATGGGAGGGGCCGAGATTGAGAAACATTATCTCGGTGTTGATGTCCTGCATGGTGCTCTCATCGATACCTTTGGCCGTCAGCCGGGCCCTGATCTCTTTTTCGAGACTGTCAGCCTGGTAGCAGACCTGGCCTTTGAAGATATCGTAGTCTTTGCGCAACGGATGCCCCTCGAACTGCCAGTGGTTGAGTATCCGCCTGAGGTCGGGATGGTTTCTGAAGATGATGCCGTATTGATCGTAGACCTCGCGCTCCGCCCAGTCAGCTGAACCCCAGAGATGGGCAACGGACTCCACTCCCCGGTCCGGGTCAGCCACCGGGGTACGAACCTGGAGCAGCCAGTTTTTTTTCCAGTTGCGCAGTGTATAGACGACGCAGAATCTGGCAGCGGGTCGCTGCGGATAGGTGAGATAGTCTATGCCAGTGATATCGAGCAGCATGGAAAAGCCAAGATCCGGGTAGGTCTTGAGCCGCTTCATTACCTGTGGTATCGCCTCTGAATCCACATCCAATACCGTGTAATCCAGCACTTTTCTGGGCTCAAAATCGGGGAAAATTACCTGCAGTTTGTCGGTCAGCGAATCAGTCATAATCAGTCGAGGATTCCTTTGAAATCTATATGTCGGTCAACTAACACGCTTTCGGTCTGTATCTTTTCCTGAATCTTTATCAGGGCGTCAAGCACCGCCTCGGGTCGAGGGGGACAGCCCGAAATGTAGACATCCACCGGTATCACGGTGTCGATACCCTGCACCGTGCAGTAGTTGTCGTAAATCCCGCCTGAACTTGCACATGCACCCATGGAAACGACCCAGCGAGGATCAGGCATCTGTTCGTAGATACGCTTGAGTATAGGCGCCTGTTTATAACTGATGGTGCCGCAGACCAGCATCAGATCTGCCTGCCGCGGGGAAAAACGGACCACCTCGGCCCCGAACCTTGAAATATCGTGCTGGGATGCGGCCGCACTCATGAACTCGATTGCACAGCAGGCCGTGCCGAAGACCATGGGCCAGAGCGAATACTGCCGACCCCAATTAATGATCTCATCCAGTCTAGTCGTCAATACCGAATCGCCGAGACCGGCTTCTAATCCTAACGCCAATTGAGCACCCCTTTCCTTAAGATGTAAATCAATCCGGTGAGAAGCAGGAGAATAAACACGACCATCTCAACGAAACCAAACACACCCAGCTCCCGCAGACTGACCGCCCACGGATACATGAACACCGCTTCGATATCGAAAATCAGAAAAAGAATTGCCAGCAGGTAAAATTTGACACTGAATTTCTGGTCGGCCATACCGACCACCTGCTCGACACCGCTCTCGTATGGAGCATTTTTGGCTTCACCGCCAGAACGGGGGCCGAAAACCGCGGTCAATACCATGATGGTGGGAATCAGGAGGGCAAGTCCGACGAAGATCGCACCGGATAGAACCAATTCTGCAGACATCAGGGCACCTCAGACTGAGATTTAACTGCATTAATGTGTTATACAGAGCAACCCGTTAAAATCAAACTTCGCATGAATTACCAAGCATAACAGCCCGCTGTCAAG
>CAJQNS010000167.1 GCA_905479735.1 uncultured Desulfofustis sp. | reverse complement strand
CTCTGTCATCCATTCGTCGACTCTACCGACTGCCTCAGCTATATGACCATATTCGGCAGCTGCCCGAATGATTGATTCGAAGGACGTTCCGGGTTCGATCTGGATATCGGAGTCAGGATAGAGCAGTTGTTTGTATCTGCTGTTGCAGATTACCAATCTATCCTCGGGATCGAAAAAAACGAATCCCTCGGATGAGTTTTCAATGGCATCGGCAAGCCTGGTCCGGGCAGTTTCAATATCGTGCAGATTGCTCTCTTCCACTTCTATCGCCGTATCACGGAAGACAACCAGAGCTTCTGCCATTCGGCCAATCTCATCGTTGCTGCCGGGTTCGGGCAGGGGGGCTCTGAGGTTGCCATCGGCAATGGCGAGCATGCTCTCACTCAGGGCGGTCAGCCTGGCAATAAGGTTGCGGCCGACGTAGAGCCAGACAATGAGCAGAGAACAGGTAAGACTTAAGACAGCTACACCGATAAGTACATTTTGGTTTAATTTTTGAAGCTGGACTGCTTGCTGATATGCCGTCTTGATTTCCTGGGTGGCATTATTAACCAGGTAATCAACCCTATTGGTCAAGTATCTGGAAAATCTAACATTAACAGCCAGGAGATCTTCGGCTTCTGTTATTATTTCGAGTTCATTTTTTCTTACCTGGGAAAGGCTGCTTGGCCCAATGGTTAAGTTTTCAATGGTGGCGATTTGTTTATCGAGGCGTCGTTTGGTGCGTGGAGAAACAGCCTGCGAGACACCCGTGAGTTCCTGAAGAGATTTTCTCAAAGGGAAAATCAGCACGTCAATTTGTTCAGCGGTAGCTGCGTCGGTGATTTTCAACAGATTGGTGTGAATGGTATCGACCAGCAGGGAGGCTCTTTGCTGGGGTATCAAATCTATTATTGATTTGGCGAGTTTAAGCTGATCTACGCTGAGTTGTTTATCATCTTCGATTTCTCCAATTCTATACCAGTCAGCTATCTGGGCACCGAGTATCCGTTCGCTTGGTGATAGAATTCTCTGAGCCACATTGTTGGCCTGGGCGAGTTCTCGGAGTAGTTTTTCTTGCTGGGACACAATAGAAAGCCGCTTCTTTACGAGCTCGTTGAGGCTCTCGAGATTTCTGCTCACCGCGGACGCAAACCTGATTACATCGGGTGATAAATCGTTTTCTGTTTCCGAGTGGATAATTCTCTCCAGCAAGGGTTCGAGGTCTTTAATCTGTCTGGATATTTCTTCTGAGACCTTAATCCGGGCGCCTTCGGTTTTGACATTGAGCAGGGCTGGGGCAGCACGAACAACGGTTTCAACTTTACGGGACAGCTCAAGCCAGGTGAGCGCTTCGGGTACTCGCTGTTGGGTTATTTTATTGAGTGCTCCTCCCACTTGAGAGAGCGAGTATAATCCGGAGAACGCAGCTACTAAAGAGAACATGGAGATTGACAGAAAGGCAAGAAACAGCCTGCCGCGAACGCCCAATGCTTTTGTTTTTTTGCGTTCAGACATAGTCTGTGTGCCCGCAATCCAACCCCGGGGGTTTAGTTAATTAGGTGATTTTCTGGTATTGGACCGCAGTACACACTATTGAACCGGAACGTACCCATGTTTTTTAAAGACGTTCCAGGCAAAGGAACTGATACCGGTCACATCACCTTTGTCATCGAAGCCTATCTTCCCCATTACCGTATCGAAGGTTCCAGAGTTCAGGACTTTGATGACATCTTTGAGATCCAGGGAGTTGGCTTGTTCGACTGCCTGGGCCCAGGCCTGAACCGCACCGTATCCAAACAGGGTATAGCCCTCGGGTTCGAAGCCGTATTCTTCACGAATAGTAGCAACAACTTCCTCTGCCTCCGGGTTTAACCGCATATCCGGTGCAAAGGTAAAATAGGTCCCTACGCCTGCTTCACCTGCATAAAGCTGAAAGCTTGGGCTGGCGAGCGCATCGCCTGAAACAAGTTTAATGTCTGGCAGCACTTTTTTTACCTGGCGAAGAATGATTCCAATATCCGCTTCGTACCCACCTGCATAGAATACGTCTATGCGGTTTTCTACCATCTGGTCGACGATCGACTGGTAATCCTTCTGGTCTCTTGTATACTTGGCGAATAATAATTCTTTTACGCCTTTTTTATTGAGCTGAGCTTTGGTGAATTCTGCTAAGCCCCGACCATAGGCCTCACCGTCGTGGATTATGGCGATATTGGCCTCACCGTGCTTTTCTGCCAGAAAATTGCCGGCGATCTTACCCTGCTGATCGTCACGACCGATGACTCGAAAAATATTCGGTCCTCCTTCATCGGTGACCTTGGGATTGGTGGATGCCGGAGAAATCATGAGAATTCCGGCTTCTTCATAGATCTTGCTGGCGGCAAGTGAACAGCCGGAACAGAGATGGCCGGCAACGAAGACAACGCCTTCGTTCACCAATTGTCGGGCGACCGCCTTGGCCTGTCGTGGTTGGCAGGCATCGTCCATGGAGATTGAAATGATTTCCTGACCCAAAACCCCACCCGTCTCGTTTAGGTGATCTATCGCTGCCTGGACGCCTACTTCCTGTTGTTCTCCCGTGGTAAGGGCACTGCCCGATAAGGGGCCGGCAATTCCAACATAAATGTCTGCCCGGGCAGTGGTAACGAGAATAAAAGTCATGATAAATATTGAAAATGCGCTGACAGGGAATTGTCTAATCATAGTAACCTCCTGATATCAATCACTTTAGTTGTTGATTTTCAATAGTGTAAAACTGAGCGTTAAAGCGCTGATAATTGGTGAGTATTCTGAGAATATAGGCACAATACCTGACAGGTAAATGGAACATCGTGGCAGTTGGGGAGTGCAGGAGAGTTGGGAAGAGAAGAGGAATGAGAAAGTGGTTCCCATCTTGGGCCCAATATGGTAAATAACTGATCTTAGGTCACTACCGGGCAGTCGTGATGGGAGTGGTCGATGGCCGGAAAGGTCTGATGTGCAAAGAAAATGGCGTATCGTGCAAAATTTGGCCGGTCAAGTGTATTATTATAGTAAGAAAGGAATTAATTAATTGGGGTGGTTAGTCAATGGGATTTACAGTCTTTGTCAATATCGGCATTATCATTCTCTCAACCTTTGGGTTCGTTTCGACGACCTATGGGGGGAAGCTGTCGGAATTGCCTGATCATTTCGATAATCCCGCCATCGCCATAGGTTTTGGTCTCACCGGATTGGTAACAAGCCTTACAGTTCTGGGAATCGCCTCGGTGCTTTCTACCTTCCTGCTGGTCAATATTCTTCTCTATCTCAATATCTGGTAGTTGCAGATCATTACAGGTTCCCTGCAGTGAGAGGAACCGTCTTTTACTGCTCGTTGTTGCCCTCGAGGGTGGACAGATTTTTTTCGATGCCCTTCTCGAGCTTTCTGAACACTCGGTAGCAGATGCCTACCGGATCAAATACCTGGAGCGGCTTGTGGATCATTACCGTGACCGACGTTTTGTTCTCGCCGGCAGCCTCCAGCGTCACCGCTATCAGGGTTGTTCCTAGAAAGGACCAGAAGCTCTGTTTCCATTCCAGGTAGTGGTCTTCGGGACTGACGTTGTTCGCCCCCCAACTGACTATCTCGTCTCCGCTCTTACGCACCAACTCGTAGCTCTGGTCGATATCGAGGGGCAGGCTGATTGAAAATTTCTTGAACATCAGATTGAATCCAGTGCTGCCTGGTAATCCGGTTCCTGGGTGATCTCTGGGACCAGTTCGGTGTAGATGATTTTACCCTGTTCATCAATTACCACCACGGCACGGGCCAACAGCCCTCGGCGCTGGGTGGAGGTCATGGTCAGGCCATAGGCCTGGCCGAATTCGGGCGCCCTGAAGGTCGACAGAGCGATGACATTGTCAATGTTCTCAACTTCACAGAAGCGCTTATGGGCGAAGGGCAGATCGGGCGAGATGCAGAGGACTACTGAGTTATCCATGGAGGCGGCCTGCTCGTTAAAGGCACGAACCGATTTGGCGCAGGTCGGTGTGTCGATGGATGGGAAGATGTTGAGTATCACCTTCTTGCCGGTAAAGTCGCTCAGGCGGCATTCGGAAAGATCGGTGGATACCAGGCTGAATGAAGGGGCGGAAGATCCGATTGGCGGTAAGTTGCCACTGATTTCTATGTCGACGCCTTTTCGTGTAATTGTTGTCATGGTGTTCCTCTCTGGTCTTTGCTGCACGATTATTGTTCAGGCAATTATAACGATCCTCCCGGGTCGGTTCAATCAGAATACCGGTAGGGCGGTGCCGCTTTCGAATTTCATCTCCAATGGGCCTTCCACTGATACCACATTTTTTTTGGCTGAAACCTCATCCACCAGAGCCTCTGAGACCAGCATCTCACCCAGGTGCAGGGTGTCTCTGATTCTCACCATCCGAACATGGGAAAAATCCATGATGTTGCAGGTAAGAATGGCGGCTTTGATTGCGTCATGGTCGGTCGGCAGGATCATCGGTAAGCGGGCCACTGAGGTGACCGTGGCGATCAGCGAATTAACATAGGTGGTTTCCAGCTCGGCCGCCTCAAACAGCCGTTTAGTACAGAGATCCGCCTGACCCACCCCGATGACGTTACCGTGTGATTTTTCGGTTACCGAGAGAATTGCCAGCTTCGAGACGTTCGGGCCTCCATGGGCATAGGGGGTGGCATAGCGGCCGGTGATGTTGGGATCCATGCCATCGCCCGAGATTTCCTTGCCCATTCGGTCGACGACGAGCACATCGATCTGGTCAATACCAATGGACGGCATGTAGGATTTTGAGATTTTCAGCAGTTCCGGTTCCCTGTCCAGGATGTCGTCGGCGTCGACGACTTCAATTTTGGAGACATTTTCGACTCCGTCTTCTATGACTGCCACCCCAAAGAGAACCGGAAGTTTCTCCAGCTTCATCCTGGTCATGGCGACAATGTTCTCGGCCATTTTACCGAAGCCAAGCTGGTGGCATGATTTTGCACCTATATCATTTCCCAGGCCGATGGCCAGCATTTTCACCAGTCCGCTTTCGTAATCGGCATGAAAGGCGGTGTGGGTTTTGATCCGGTTGATTACTACAATACCATCGGCTTCGGAAGCAATCCGGTCCATGTAGACTTTCAACCCGCTGGCGATAGTGCCGATCTCAACCACTTCGACGCTGGCCCGCACCGGACAGCCGACCGCTTCTTCGGTAACCCCCAGCTCGGCGAGCAATTCGGTTTGACCCTCGTCGGTCGCTTTGCCGTGGCTGGCCATACCGGAGACGATAAAAGGCTCGAAACCAAGATCTTTGAGCGCTTTGACGACCGATGCGGTGATCAGGGATATGTTGGAAATTCCCCGGCTGCCTACCGCTATGGCAATGTGGGCGCCCTTGTCGAGTTTCTGGAGACGTGAAAGTGCACCTATCTGTTCTGTGCACGACTGTTCGACGTCATCGAGCGGGTTTACATAAAACTGCTGCCGAACTCTGTACATAGGTGGAATATCAATGTTCTCAATCAGCGATCTGACTGCATCCATGTCTGCCTCTCAAATTAAAAGATCAGGTGAGTATTAGAGTGGTCCTAGACCGTTGCCTTGGTCGATCCGGTGCTGATGCCGCCGTCGACCAGCAGTGTCTGACCGGTCATGTAGGCGCTCGCATCGGAGGCCAGAAAGATTGCCGTGCCGTCCAGATCGTTGGGCTGACCGACCCGTTTCAGCGGAATCCTGTCTATCAGGTAATCGACCCACTCCTGATTGTCATAAAGTACCCTGGTTTGTGCAGTTTTGAACCAGCCGGGCGCCAGACAGTTGACGGTGATACCATATTGTCCCCAGTCATCTGCAAGGCTCATGGTCATCTGCTTGACGCCGCCGCGGCTGGCGCAATAAGGTGTAATGCCGGCGTAGCCGGCCACAGTGGTTACCGAGCCGATGTTGATGACCCTGCCATAGCGGGCCGGAATCATCTTCCTGGCTGCGGCCTGGGCCACGAAAAAGCCCCCGCGCAGGTTGGTGTCTACCACCAGGTTCCAGTCCTCCCAGTCTACGTCGACTGCCGGTTTTCTGACATTGCAGCCGGCATTGTTAACGAGAATATCGATCTTGCCGAAAGCGTTGAAAGCGGCTTCTATCGTATCCTGGATTGACTGATGATCCCTGACATCAAGCGCCAGCGGCAAAACTTGGCGGCCCAACGATTCGATTTCCTTGCTAAACTCCTGCAGGGACTCGACACTGCGGCTGGTGATCACCACATCTGCCCCGGCACCGGCCAGGGCCCGGGTCAGATACTGGCCGAGGCCCCGGCTGGCCCCGGTGATGATGGCAACTTTGCCGGTCAGGTCAAACAGATCGAGGCTCATTGTCTATCTCCAGGTTTGAATGCGGTCGATACAGCTAAGGAGTGAGGATGACTTTCATCAGGTTCTCTTCTTGGCTGTAAAGCTTTCTGAACCAATCAGCACCTTCGGACAGGGGTGCAATTTTGCTGACCAGCGCATCGACGTTGACGACTCCCCGGGCTATCATATCCAGGCAGGCAGGGTATTCGCCAGAGGATGAGCAGGAGCCGGCCACGCTGATCTGTCTGGTAACCACTTCCTGCAAAGGAAACTCAACGGTTGGGGCCAGATTCCCGACGATAGTCAGGGCGCCGCCTTTACGCAGTGAATTGATCGCGGTATTGACGGCTATGGTGTTGCCGACCACTTCGACAGCGATATTGGCTCCTCTGCCGTCGGTCAGTTTACGCACCTCTTCCGGGACGTCCACTTCTCCAGCCAGCAGTCCATGATCGGCACCTAATTTCAAGGCCAGATCCAGTTTACTCTGCTCCAGATCAACGGCAATGACAGTCCCGCATCCGGCGGCCCGTAAGGCCTGAACCACGAAGATGCCGACCATACCGGAACCGATGACCACGGCACTGTCGTTGAGCGAAATCGGCGTCAGGCTCACCGCATGAAAAGCAATCGAGACCGGCTCCACCATTGCTGCCTGAACGAAAGAGAGATTTTCCGGCAGCCGATAGAGGATGTGCTCCGGAACTGCTACATATTGAGCAAAGGCCCCATGCTGACGATATTCGGGAGGGGAGACGCCCAGCACTCTGCGGTTGTCGCACAGGTTGATCAACCCCTGTCTACAATAAAAGCAGGTACCACAATAGATGGTTGAGTCAAAGGTGACCCGATGGCCTTCCTCAAAACCGGTCACTGCGGAGCCTCGTTCAACGATTACCCCTGAGGCTTCGTGACCCATAATCAGAGGGGTGTGCCTCCTTCCGCTGCTGCCGTCCATGCCATGTACGTCGCTGCCGCAGATACCGCAGGCTTTGACCTCGACCAGGGCCTCATTGTCCTCAATGCGAGGAGTGGGCATATCCTTATAAACCAGCTTGTTGTATTCTTCCAGCACAAGGGCTTTCATCTGTCGGTTCTCCCTTTTCTACACTTTACCTTCAAGGACCTGCAGGAAATAGTTCGGTGCACCGATCTGGCCACCTTTGGAGGCGACCTGGAGACCGTCAAACGTTGGGTTGTCCGAGGCCGTGTCGCAAAGTGGGGCAGCCGGAGCTATGGGCATCAGCAGTTTCAGTGAGTGGATGTCGAGCTGTCTGAGCGCGTAGCTGCAAGTATCGCCGCCGGCCACACAGACCCTGCCAAGCCCTGTTTCCTGCAACAGTTCACGAAGTATCAGTCCCTGCTGTCTGGCGATGCGCGGGCCTGTCTCGCTGGGATCTATCCCCAGTTGGTTTATGGTATCCCTGGTTTTCTCGATGATCGGATCATCGGGGCCGATGGTGGCCGAGATGATGATATTTTTCTCTTGGCTCAGCGCTTCAAGGCCTTTACTGATTGCCCTGTTTCTCTCCTCCTCAGCGGCTGCGTCATCGACCAGCCGATCGGTGTGCAGCGGGATACTCACAAATCCCTGGGCCACTGCATATCTGATCTGTTCGGCGGTGTTGGCCGCAGCGCTGCCGGAAATGACGATCAATTGGTCGACCGGGCCGGCCGGGCCGAACGGCTCCGGCTCAGAGACAATGCCCTCGCGGCGCCAGTAGCGTGCCATCGCGTATTCGAAACCGGAGGAACCGAGGCCGAAGATCTTCTTTTTCTGCGACTTTTTGTGCAGCAGTTCCCCGATCCTCATCAGGTGAGTATCGTCGAGCGTATCGAATAGAACTATTTCGTTGCCCTCCTCGATGCATCGATCGAAGCGCTCCGACAGTGCCTGATCAGATTCTGTCAAATGTACCAGGTCGATCAGCTTTACGTTTTTCTCCGACTGCATGTTGAAGTGGACGCGTAAATCACCTTCACCCATGGGAGTGATCGGATGCTTGCTCATAACCGGGTGCCGGTCGAGGCGGAAACGATCGTCCCCGTATACGGTGAAGTGGTTCCCGAAGGCAATGTAGCGACCGAGAAGCGGTATGCCCTGGACGATTACTCCGAAGTCCGGGTTGATCACCTTGAAGGCGATATCAGCGGCATGGCCGATGCTGCCGATGGTTGGCGACGAATCGAAAGTGGCGCATACCTTGTAGTGGACTATCCCCGTACCCAGGCTGTTCAACAGTGACAGTTGGTCGGGCAGTTCAGCATCCATCTGTTCGGGAGTCATGGTCCTGCTGACGCCTGAAATGCCGACCGCGTTCAGATCTGCGAGTTCTGCCTGGAGCCGCTCCTGAGTAGGGTGACCTAAAAACAAGGCGGTTTTGACGCCGTTTATCGTCAAGGCCTCCATGGCATCGGCCGAGCCGGTGAAATCATCTCCGTAGAAGGCGAACAAAAGCGGGTTCATATCAGTTCTCTTTTTTAAGATTAATCGGCTATCAGACTTTCCAGGTTCGGCCCAGGGCCTGATCGATATCCTGGCATTGAGTCTCCGTCAGCCACTCTCCCTTCATGCCTGAGGCCACACTGATCTGACAGCATTGCTCTATTTCTTCTACCATGCCGACCGTTTCCGCCATGTTGGCGCCGGCAACGATCATGCCGTGTTGCCTGAGCAGCAAGGCATGGTAATCGGCAGCCAGTTCTTCAACCGCAACATGCAGCGAATGAGCACCGGAGCCATGATAGGGGATCATCGGTACGCGACCTGCACGAACATAGAAAGCGGCCGTGTATGGTCGTATGGCGTCACGGGATGCTTCCTTGACAAGGCTTGACAGGGTGATTGCAAAGGTCGGGTGGGCGTGGATAACGGCTCCTGCATCCGGGCGTGCCCGATACATCGCCAGGTGCATTCCCATCTCCTTGGAAGGGGCTTCTCCTTCGAGAACAGTGCCATGTAAATCGACCTTCACCACTTCGGCTTTGGTCAACGAACCGAGTTCGGCTCCAGTCTGACTGATCCAGACAGTGTCGCCATCCCTGACACTGGTGTTGCCGCCGGTTGCATGGAGTAGTTTGCGTTCGTAGAGAATCCTGCTGTAGGATATCAGATCTTCGATCTTTTTCGAGGTGCTCATGGGTCTTTCCTTTTTGTTTTTTGTGGGATAATCATAACGGGTTCAGCCGAATTCCTTGCGCAATTTTGCCCGCTTGATGCTGTCAATGGTGTTTTCGATGTGTTCCTGCAGTATTGCCGAGGTCTCGGCCTGGTCACCACGACTCATTGCCTCGAAAATCCTGCGATGGTAGATTTTACCTGTCTGATTACCGAGGGCGATAACCACATCCTGCATGGATTTCCTGAACAGATCGCTGAGTATCTGATTGACTTTGATGATCAGCGAGTTTCCGGAAATCAGGCAGAGTTTCTTGTGAAAGGCAAGATCGATTTCGGTTATCGTCTCGATTTGCTCTTCAGCCGCCTGTTCGAGATCTTTTACGTTCTGTTCGAGGTAGACAAGATCTGCGGCGGAGAGGTTCTCGAACAACAGGGGAATGAGGCCGACCTCGAGGATTTTTCTGAATTCCAGCACCTCGAGTATGCTTTTCTTGTCGAGGCCGATTATCGGCACCAGCAGGTCCATGTTCATGTCGACCGAGATATCAACCACGAAGGTGCCGTCGCCCTGCCTGGAAACGAGAAAACCCTGGGCAATCAATGATTTAAGGGCCGTTCTTACCGAGACCCGGCTGACCCCGGTCAGCCGGCACAACTCGGCTTCGGAAGGAATCTTTTCCCCCGGCTGCCAATGCCCTTCGAGGAGAAGCGTTTTGAGCTGCTCATAGACCTGGTCGTGAATCTTCTCACTCTTGATGCTCTTGATTGGAGCGGGGTTCACACGTTCAATTCCTTGGTTGATAATTGGCAAGATCGTCTTTTGTCTCTGTTGAGCTTTGAACAGGGGCTGTTTTGCAATCAGTAGGCGGTAACCCCACCGTCAACAGGCAGGGCCACTCCATTGATAAAGCTGGCCTCATCCGAAGCCAGGTAAAGGGCTGCTTCGGCAATGTCCTGCAAGCTTGCCATACGGCCCAGAGGGACTTCTCCGAGCCGCTGCTCCCTCCAAACCGGGTCCTTCAGCATGGTCTGCACCATTGCTGTGTTGGCGGTGCTGGGGTTGATCGAATTGCAGCGCACGTTGAATTCGCCATATCTCGAGGCAACCGCTTTGGTCAGCGTGGTCAGCGCTCCTTTGGCCGTGGTATAGGCTTCCGGCGTATATTTATGACCGATCAGGCCGCAGACCGAGCTCATATTAATTATCGAGCCGCCGCCAGAGTTTTTCATGATCGGCAGCACATTTTTTATGCCAAGAAAAGGTCCTTTGATATTGACCTGGTACATCATATCCAGCTCATCAGCACTCATCTCTTCAATCGATTTACGAATGTTGATGCCAGCGTTGTTAACCAAAATATCGATGGTGCCATCCTTCTCGGTAATTTGTGAGCAGACCCGGCTCCAGTCACTGTCGTTGCTGACATCGAGCTCCACAAATGAAGCCGAGCCGCCTCCGGCAACAAGTTCGGATTGAGCGGCTGAACCAATCTCGGCGTTGATATCTGCAATGTAAACCAGCGCACCTTCACGGCAGAATGTCTCAGCGATGGCGAAGCCTATACCCTGTGCACCACCTGTGATCAGAGCTCGTTTTTTATTCAGTTTCATGGTCATACCCGAAGTAGTGTGGGGAGCTTAAATGTGATTGACAACATCTCTTGGTTGTAATACGTATTACCTATTTGGTATTTTTATCCATGACCCTATCGAAGTCAAGCGCTTTCTGTCATTTGCATTCGGTTGCCATAACCCCACAGGAACAGGATATTCCCCTCACATGACTGATAAAAAAGACAGGGCCATTCGGCGCGGACCGGGAAATAGGCAGATGATCGTCCTGTTGATCATCGCCGTATTTTTTTCGCTGGTCGGACGTGCGATATTTTCTCCCTTGATGCCCTACCTGCAGGAGGATCTGGCCTTTTCCCTGGCCACTGTCGGGACCCTGTTCCTGTTGGTCAGCATAAGTTTTTCCTTGGTGATGATCTGTTCCGGTTTTCTGACTGCATGGGTTGGCCACGGCAATACGGTGGTTGCGGCGCTCGTTTTGATTATGATTGGCCTGGTAATTTCAGCCAGTGCGGGAAATGCGATGATCTTGGCTGTCGGAATGATATTCATAGGGGCTGGCGGCGGCACCTATGCACCCTCAGGAATTGCCATGATCAACAACAAGATCAGTGCAGAAAAGAGAAGCACCGCCTTCGCCTTTCATGAACTTGGATCCAACGGCGCTGTTTTACTGGCCCCGTTAATCGTGCTGGTGGCTGTCCCCCTGCTGGGATGGCGTGGAGTACTCTTGCTGATAGCCTTTCCCACTGGTGTGGCCTCTGTTGTATTTTACTTTTTTGGAACCCAGGAAAGTGGAGTTGGGGCAAAGCCGAATTTAAGTATAATTGGCACAATTCTTCGCCTGCCTCATGCCTATGTGGGAATGCTCATGTTCTCGACCTCACTGGCAGGCCTGCACGGGGTATTTGCCATCTTACCGGCATATCTGGTGGAGCAATCAACCTGGTCTGCAGAGCATGTAAATTCGCTGGTAACCCTGTCACGTCTTATCAGCATCTTCATGTTGTTACTTGCCGGACCCATTATCAAAACTATCGGTAAGAGAAACACCATGATCGTGGTCATGCTGTTTACTGGATTAATGACTGGCCTTATCAGCGTGGCCCAGGGGAGCCTGCTTGAAATAGTCGTGGTCCTTCAGCCAGCTTTGATCGCTATCATGTTTCCCGCCCAGTTGTCATGCCTTGCCGAGATTGGCGATTCCTGGTACCAGAATGTTACCACTGCGCTGGTAGTTACCGTGGGTATGACTGTTGGCGCAGGAGTCGTGCCAGCCTTGATTGGTGTTTTGGGTGATTTAGGGATCGGTTGGTTTGGCTTCGTTTGCTTGTCCATTTTTATGATGACGGCGGTCGTTGCCCTGATCATGACCCCGGCTTTTGGCAGAAGATGATTTCGGCGGTAACGGTTCGTTACATTGAACGTGCAGTCAATGGAGGAACTGCAGGTGTTGCGGTTCTGCGTTCAGCCGGCCACAGCTCCTGAAAAACCTGTTCATCTGCCGATTATTATGGGACCTGCGCGTCAGTCATGTCCGAAGCCAATTCAAAGGTCCAGCCGGGTATGATAGCTGCTCAATGCCGCCTGAATGAAGCTTCCCAAACCTCAACAATCTACCAATACTGCATGGCGTCTTTAAACAGGGCGGCAAGCTCTTTCTCTCCTGCCGGCCGCGCCGATAATTTCGTTACCCGATGCTGCGGAAGGGTGCCCTCTACCAGTTTGGGAATGTCGGCTTCGCTGAAGCCGACAGCTCTGAGTCCGTTGGGGATGTTGAACCGTTTAAAGTAGCCTATCATGGTGTCGGCCAGCAGTTCTCCGCCTTCGGCCTCCTTGATGCCGTCAGTATCGGCGCCGAGCGCCCTGGCTGCCTCCCAATGCCGCTTGGGGTTGGCGGGGCCGGTGAATCTGAATACCGCAGGGGCGTTAATGGCCACCGAAATGCCGTGGGGTATGATTGGGTGATCGGACACATAGTCGGGGGCGATGTAATCTCTGACCAACCCTGACACCGGGTAGGACATGCCATGGGGCAGGGTGACTCCGGCGTTGCCGAAACCGACGCCGGCAAATGCCGCTGCCAGTGCCATCATGCCGCGGGCTTCTTCATTGTCCGGCTGTTCGACTGCGATAGGAAAATATTTGGCCATGATCTCCATGGCCTTGATGGCCCACATATCGCTGATCGGATTGGATCCCTGATAGGCGGGTCGGTAGATCGGGCGCTCCGGCCTGGGCCGGCTGGTGTATTCGATTGCAGTGTAGGACTCCACCGCATGGGTGAGAATGTCGAGCGCCGTCGAGGCAGTGATCATCGGCGGCATGGTGATAGTGTTGAGCGGGTCGACGATGCCAAGGGTCGGTTTTAGTTGCCGTGAGGCGATTCCCGTTTTGGCGTGCATTGCCTCGAGATCGAAAATGGCTACGCCGGTGGTCTCACTGCCGGTGCCGGCGGTGGTGGGTATGGCAAAAAGCGGCTTGGTTGGGCCTGGAACCGGCGCACCTTTGCCGATCGGGGCATTGACATAGAGTAGAAAGTCGTCAGTTGGAAAAGTGGAGTACAGATTAGCGGCTTTGGCGGTATCAATAACCGATCCGCCCCCCAGCGCAACGAATGAGTCAACGTTGTGGCGAATGGCAACGTCGATCGCATCTTTAAAAGATGTGTCGGTGGGTTCGACTCGTACCTGGTCGTAAACGATATATTCGACTCCTTCTTTGTCCATTGATTCTATCACCGTATCCTTCATCGGCAGTTTGGCGATATTGGGATCGGTCAAAAACATGGTTTTCTTGACCCCAAGATCTTTGAGGTCCATACCGATCTCTGCAGTGATGCCCCTGCCGTATCGGATGTTTGAGGCGGCCATTTCAAAACCGATTTCATGTTCCACAGTGTATCCCCCTGGTAAATTGAGACTGCTTGGAATTATCCCTGACGGTTGAGAGTGACAGTCGGGATGAGATAAAAAATCTAGGGGGTGACGAGTCCTGCTCACCGGCAGATGGCGTGCCCCTGAACTACTTACTTCTATAAATGATATGGGCAGCAGTCAGCAATAGTAGAGTTGTAATCATAGAAATTTTTAGTATTATCTTCCCAATTTCGAGCTTCGTTGAAGTGAATATTTAACCAGGGAGTAGACAATGAAGATAGTTATTCAAAGTGCGCTGATCGTCTTGATGCTGGTCTTTTCCGTTACCTCTGCAGTGGCCGACAAATACATTGAGACCAGACAGCTGTTCGAGAATGCAGGGATTAGCAAACTTTTCGAAACTGCCTATGGCTACGCCCTGTTTCCGACCATCGGCAAGGGCGGCTTCGTCGTGGGCGGCTCATATGGCAAAGGACGTGTCTACGAGCAGGGGAGCTACGTTGGCGATGCCAGTATGGTCCAGGCCAGCATTGGTTTTCAGCTTGGCGGTACCGGTTTCAGCCAGGTGGTGTTTTTCGAGGACCAGCGGGCTTTTGCCGAATTCGTCAGCGGTAACTTCGAGTTCGAGGCTGAGGCTCAGGCCACCGTCTTGACCGCTGCCGCCGGAGCTTCGGCATCCACCGGGGGCAGCTCGGCAGTGGCCAGCGGCACCATGAACGATGTCGCCATTTCCGGGGCCGGCTATAACAAAGGAATGGCAACATTCACCATAACCAAGGGCGGCCTGATGTATGAAGCGAGCGTCGGCGGCCAGAAATTCAGCTTCACCAGACGGTGATCAGCGTCTAGCCGAAGGTGGCGAACAGGATGGTGACTATCAGCAGGAGCAGCGACAGGCGCATTCTGATTCGTCAGATTAGTCAGGACAGAATTTGGTAAATGAGCAGCTCAGTTCTCGAACAGGGCTGCTATTTCGTGGGCAAAGAGGGTGGCCTTTTCAACTTCCGCGGGGGTGTTGCGAAAAGCGCCGCGCTCATCTACACCCCTAATCAGCAGCGATCCGCCATAATCGACATCGACCGCATCGAAAAATGACTTTGCCACCAGTACCGAGCCGTCGAATAGCTTCTTGCCCTGGGTTGCGGCAGTGCAGATCAGATACCCTTTGCGGGTATCTTCTTTTCTGAATGCGTTCCTGAGTAGATACTTTCTCGACCAGCGCGCCTGGATACGGTCGATAAAACCCTTAATCTGAGCGCTGAGTCCGTAAAAATAGGTTGGGGCGGCCAGAAAAATAACATCTGCCTCGTCGATCTTGGCGTATTGTTCGATCATGTCGTCCTTAACGACACATTCTCCGGTCTTTTCGCAGCCGCCGCAGGCGATACAGGGTGAGATTTCCTCTGTTCCCAGACGGACATATTCTGCTTCACCGCCGATCCTTGAGATGAGTTGGTCGACAACGGTGGCTGCAACCGATTCGCTATTGCCATTCTTGCGTGGACTTCCGAGAAAAACCAGGATCTTCATCGGGACCTCACTTGATAAAAGTTAGAAGGCTATCCGCAGGTCGGGTGGGTTCAGTTATATAAATAATAAAATATACTAATATCAATTTTTTACCGGACAATATCGGAACCAAAAAAGAAAATTGATAAAAAGATCTTGCCTTTCCTTATTCCGGTATTATTATTGACCTGCCTTGCAATCAGGTGGATCACACGAGTACTCTACTGGCTCCTATCGAGGAGCTTTTACATATTGGGCCTGCGCATTTTGCAGGCCCCTTTTTTTTTCCTCAATCTCGGCGTTGCTCGTAGAAGTTGCATCCTCGGAATTTCGTCTCTATACGGTTGCGGTAAAGTTTCCCCGCGCGCCTTGATCTTGAGACAAAACCTTAGTTTTGCAGGTACCCTTAATAACTGAACAGCCTGGCCAGCCCAAGCCTGCTCTGGGTCGAGGTTTTGGCATAGGCCGAGCTCAAATGAGCTTTGACCGTTCGTTCGGTGATGTCGAGACGCTGGGCCGCCTCCCTGTTATGAAGTCCTTCGGCAACCAGCGCTGCCACCTGATACTCCCGCTTAGACAATTTGTTCAGCAGGGGTGACTGAGACGTCCCGCTTTCTCCTGGGTTTGTTGATCCGGCCGTGGAAGACTGAATCATGTGCTGCATCAGTGAGGAGCCCGTCCAGATCAACCCTGATGCCACCGCCTGAATGGCCAGACTGAGGCGGGGCTGGGCAATATAGGAATTGGCATAACCGACACAGCCGAGCCTCAGGCAGGTAATTCCTTCGTCGTTGTTGGGACGGTCGGACAGAACGAATACTTTGTTGCCCTGTTTTGCCGAAATCATATCGGTGATCTGCTGCTCGTTGATCATGATCCGATGAATCAGGGTCAAAAAGATATCGTTTTTGCTCAATATCCGGTAAGCGACCTCCAGGGTGGTGGCCTCGAAATGGTGGTTATTTTCTCCAAGTCCGCCGCTCCACCTTTTGAGCACGGCTTCATTTTTGCTGCAAAGCAGAATGTTCATATTTTATCTTTCACGCAGGGCTGTCTGTTTCGCTTTCAGTATGGGTTTAAGAAGATATGACAGAATGGTTTTTTTACCGGTGAGGATATCCACGGTCGCCACCATGCCCGGAATAATCGGCATCTTTCCTTCTTTGCCCATCAGGTAGTTCTGGTTCGTTCTGACTCGAACCTGGTAAAAAGCATTGCCTTTTTCGTCAATAACCGAGTCGGCACTTATGTATTCAAGTTCTGCCTCAAGTCCACCGTAGATGGTGTAGTCATAGGCGGTAAATTTCACCATCGCCTCCTGGTCCGGGCGCAGAAAGGCGATGTCGGCTGGTTTGATCTGTGCTTCGACCAGCAATGTGTCCTCGAGAGGGACGATCTCGATCAGATCCATTCCAGGCTGGATAACCCCACCGACGGTATTTACCAGTACCTGTTTCACTGTCCCGTAAACCGGGGAACGTATCGAGGTCCGATCCAACCGGTCGACCAGCGCCACTGAAGTGGCTGACAGAGCATCGAGTTCGGCCTGCACTTCGTTGAGCTCTTTTTTTGCAATGTTGGAGAACTGGAGTTGTTCTTCTTTGATCTCCTTGAGTGCTTCGTTGAGTTGGGATTTTACTCTTGGTATGGACAGCTTCGTGCCGGCGATTTCACCCAGCATGGTGGAGGCTTCACGCTGAAGCCGGAGTAGTTCGACTTCTGATACCGCTCCCTGAGCTATGAGCGGCTCGGTCAGTTCAATCTCTTTTTTCAGCAGCCGATAGGTCCTGGTCAATTCGGTTTGTTTTTCCTCGAGTTCGGCAATATCCTGTCGGCGCTGCTTGGCTTGTTCTTCGAGAATTTCAATGGTTGTTGCCAGTTCCTCCTTGCGGGAATTAAAGAGCTGCCATTCCCGGGCGGCAATGGTGGAATTTTCTTTTTCTATTTCTATCGGGAGCATCATCTCGCTGATTTCTGTCTCAGCAGTGAGACGGGCAGCCTTTGCTGTCAAAGCCAGATACTTCAGGCGGTATTCCCGGTAAGGCGCTGAAAATCTTTTTTCGTCAAGCCGCATCAGCATTTGTCCTTTTTCTACGATATCACCGATGTTGACGTAGGTTTCAGCAAGAATACCTCCTTCGAGATTCTGGACGATCTGAATCTGACTGGAGGGAACGACCTTGCCCATTCCTCTGGTTACTTCCTCCACTTCCGATATCGCAGCCCAATAGATTGCACAACCAAAGAGAATCAGGGTAAGCCAGATCAACGATCTGCCACCGCGTGGAGATTCGATCAGAATGGTGGTTCTGATGTCGGTCACCAGACCCAAATCTTTCTGGCGAATCTTTTTCTCCGCTGCCTTGTTACTCACCGTTTATCTCACTCCTATAAACTCAGCTGGCCACGCTGGATGGCTTCGAGAATGTTGTCTTTGGGGCCGTCTGCCCGGATCGATCCGTTATCGAGCACGATCACCCTGTCGACCAGGGTCAGCAGGGAGGCGCGATGGGTGACCAGCAGGAGGGTTTTGCCTTCCAGGATGCTCTTCAAATTGTTGCATAATCGCCGCTCGGTCCTGGCGTCCATTGAACTGCTCGGCTCATCGAGAATCAGGATTGGCGGGTCATGAAGCACTGCCCGGGCCAGGGCCACGGTCTGGCGCTGACCGCCTGACAGGCTTCTGCCCTGTTCGCCCACCGGCATGTCGAAGCCGGCGCTATGTTTCTTGACGATTTCGCTGACGCCGGACAATTGAGCGGCCCGCAAGATCGCTTCGTCGTCAACATCAGGATGGCCCATGATGATGTTTTCTCTCACCGATCCACGAAACAGGGTGATATCCTGCGGCACGCAACCGATAAAGCAGCGTAGGTCGTTGGGATCGATCTGGCGGGTGTCGGTACCATCGACGGTAACCATGCCCTCTTCCGGATCGTAAAGCCCAATCAGAAGCTTGCCCAATGTGGACTTGCCGGAGCCGATTGAACCGATCAATCCCACATGCTCCCCGGCCTTCAGGGAGAAAGAGACGTCTTTGAGCGCATAGGCGTTCTGGTCGGGATACTTGAATGAGACGTTTTTAAACTCTATCTCCCCCCGGAGCGTTGCCCGGTGTAGAAAGGTCGACTCGGGCGGTCGTTCGACCGGGACCATCATTATTTTCTTGAGGGTCTGGTAGGCGGTGCGGGCCCGGTGGTAGCGGGCCAGAAGTCCAACAAACTGCGTCATTGGGGCGATGGCCTGGCGGGTCAAAATAACGATAGCAATGAGCCCGCCCTGGGTCAAAAAGCCTTCGGAAATGGCATACACACCGGCGATGACCACTGCCACCACGGTTCCGTTCTGAACGAAGGAAGCTATGTGGTTTACCGAAGTCGACAGAAACCTTGACCTCGAACCCCAGCGGGTAATGAGAGAGATGGAGTCTTCCCAGTCTTTTTGAACCTTGCTCTCGGCCCCGAGCATCTTAAGATTTTCAAGCCCGTTGAGACCCTCCACCAGGATGGCGTTTTTCTTCGACGTTGCCTGATAGGTGTTTTCTATTGCGGTTTTCAGCGGGCGATGAATGACTATAGAGTAGAGAAGCAAAAAGCAGATGGCAATGATGTGGATAAAGACGATCGGTCCAGCCAGGTACCAGATGACGAGTAGTGCCAGCGCTACGAATGGCATGTCGATCAGGGCCGTAATCGAGAATGAGGTGATGAAATCACGGATCGAATCGAACTGCTGGATTTTATTGGAATATGAACCAACAGATTCAGGCCTGGAAGACATCTTCATGCCCAGCGTTTTCTCCATCAACTCGGCGGACATGTTGAGACTTGCTTTTTGCCCCGCCAGATCGACGAAATAGCCGCGAAGACTCTGCATCAGAAGTGAGAAAAAATAGACGATGGCGATACCTATAGCCAGGACCCAGAGGGTCTCGAAAGCACTGTTGGGAATAACCCGGTCATAGACGTTGAGGATGAAAAAGGGTGTGGCCAATCCCATGACGTTGATGAGAAAGGAGGCCACCAGCACGTCCCGGTAGATGCGCCAGGAAGAGAGCATCTTCCCCCAGAACCAGCTTTTTTTCTTGGGGCGTTCCAGGCTGGAGGTGTCTTTTATCCGATCAAACGAGGGATGTACGAATATCGCATAGCCGTTGTAGCTCTTTTCCAGATCTGCAATGGCTAAGCTTTCCTTGCCCATGCCCGATTCTGGCTTTACTACGGTAAGCATCTGGCTCTCGTAGTTTATGTCGGTAAGCACGCATGCTTTGTCCGGATCGAGCAGCAAAATGCAGGGCAACTCCAGGGTGGTCATCTCCTTTAGTGAACGTGATAACACCCGGGAAGAGAGTCCGGCCCTGCCTGCTGCCCGCGCTGTGAGCCCCACTGAGAGGCGATTGTTTTCCAGCGGCAGACCAGCCCGAAGGGCAGTTCTGGAGATGGGCTGGCCGTATATTTTCGAGAGAATTACCAGACAGTCGGCAATCGGGTCATCGATGGTGTCGCCGACATTGGTGATCTTCCACGAAGCCTCGGGGTTTTTTTTCGAGGCGGTCGGCGTGGCTTGTATGGTTGTTTTATTGACTGATTGATGCGTCATGGAGTCCCCGGAATATTATCACTCTCACAATGATACATGCTAGATATTTAAAAGAAAAATAGAAAATTGATAAATGCAGGAGATTTTAAAGATCATTGGGTATAATCAAAAGAGACCGGCAACAGCAGACCTATCTGGAGGGACCTCATGTTCTATGCTGAAAGGGATAAACAAGGCAATATTGTCGCCATACGTAAGAACAAGGATGCCGATGGGATCGAGCTGACCCCCGTCGACGAGCAGGAACTGCAGAAATTTCTGGCCAGTGATAGCGATCCGGGCACCTATGAGGCATTGCTGGAGGAGGCCGATAAAAAGATGATCCGGGTTCTCGATGATCTGATCGAGGTGTTGATCCGGAACAATGTCATCATGTTGACCGACCTGCCCGAGGAGGCCAGGGCCAAACTTGGCACCAGAAAAGATGTTCGTCGCCGAATGCAGGACGTAGGAGCCGATCTGACCGTCGACGACATTTTGTAGATAGAAGTCATTGTCTGATCAGAACTTTGAAGTCATCAGTACCGGCTGCTCGACAATATAGCCCTGAAAGCCGTCCACTTTGAGCTCCTCGAACATCGACAGCTGTCCCTCGGTTTCCACTCCCTCGCCAATCACCTTGATATCCAGACTGTGAGCCACACTTCGCAGCGAACCGATAAAGAAATAGGCGTCGCGGTTGCCCGATCCAAGCTCTCTTGTGAAAGTTTGGTCTATCTTGACGTACTCGGGCTGGAGTGACTTCAGATAGCCGAAGTTACTAAAGCTTTTTCCAAAATGGTCGATACCGACATGATGTCCCAGCTCTCTGATCTGCCGGCTGAAGGCAGTTATAGTTTCGATGTTTCGAACCACATTGATTTCGGAAAGCTCAAAGTAGATTTTCAGAGTGCTGTCAGCCAGGGTCTTTAACCGCCCGGACAGCCAGTCGACAAACTCATCGTCCAGAATAGAGGTCACCGATAGATTTACAGCCAATTGTCTGTCCTGCCAGGATTGGTAAGTGTCCAGCATCAGTTCAATCACTTTGCGGTCAAGTTGGGTGATAACGTCTGCCCGTTCTGCCAGCGGAATAAAAACTCCAGCAGGCACCTCATTATCCTGATCGATGGTAATCCGGGAGTATAATTCCATGTGCAGCGGCTCCGAGGGCGACTCCGTTTTGACCACATGCTGGCCATAGAGGTTGATCGCCCGGTCGGCCAGAGATTGCTCCAGGTTCTGACGCCACCACACTTTGCCTTGCACAGTCTGTCCATCCTCGCAATGGGCCGGTTCGAGGTGCCAGCAGTTGGGGCCTTCATGCTTCGCGGCAGCCAGGGCGGTGTCGGCTTTGGCCAGCAGGTCCCTGAAACTGCAGTGACTGCTGTAATAAACACCCCCGACACTGCAAACGAAATCTGAAACGGTCAGGCCCTCGCCGGACAAGGCGGCCAAACGGTCGGCAGTTTTCGCTGCGATCTGCCCCCCGTCTTCTTTATCGGCATCAGGCAGAAATATGCCAAAGTCGCCTCCGGTGAGCCGTGCGGCGCTGTGGGGTATGTCGGGTCCGAGCATCTCATCGATGATTTCAGCCGTTCTCACCAGCAGTTCGTCGCCCGCGCCGTAGCCTTTTTCTTCGTTGATTTTCTGAAGCTCCTGAACCTGTACAAAGAGAAACACCCCCTTGACCACTTTGGCGCTGCCGGCCATCGTTCCATCGATCTGTCCTTCCAGAAAGCGCCTGTTTCCGAGCCCGGTCAAGGGATCGCCATAGGCGTTTTCCCTCAGCTTCTCGGCAAGCAGGGACTGCTCTTCGAACATCTCCCGCACCCGGGTGGTCATTTTGTTCATTGAAG
Source organism: uncultured Desulfofustis sp. (assembly GCA_905479735.1). GTDB lineage: Bacteria > Desulfobacterota > Desulfobulbia > Desulfobulbales > Desulfocapsaceae > JABDQA01. The sequence goes on along the minus strand of CAJQNS010000167.1, from coordinate 1,094 downwards.
TGACTACGCGCTTGAGTTCCCTGGTTTTGGGCAGGGGCTCCTGGATGGTATATTCTCTTCTGCAAATCGCATCGGCTTGTTCTTCGACCCGGCGCAGGGGACGGAGCAGATACCTGAGGGCCGTACTTCCGACGCCAAAGACGATGAGTCCAGTCAGCAGGAAATAGCCGGTGATGCGGATGAACGTCTGCCACAGCGTCTGGTAGGCATAGCCGGGATGACTCTCTACGTAGAGTGTACCGGCACGTTTCCAACCGGCCATGAGCAGAGACTCTGCTCCGGGGGTGTCAACGGGAAGTAAATTTATAAACCAGTCTGGTACCCCGTCAACACTGATCGGCAACGACCGCCTTACTGCCACTGTTCCATCGATATCTGAAAATATGATTTCCCGGTAATAACCACGATCGAAGATTGCATTCATCATCGTTTCGACACCGGCAAGATCATCTTTTTCGACCAGAGGCGACAGCGACAGAGCCAGGGAGGTGGCGGTGTCCTGGGCGTGAACTTCGAGCTGGTTTTGCAGAAACACTCTGGTGGTCTGGAGTTTGTAGAACCAGACCCCGGCAAACAGAAAGAAACAGAGGATAAGAGTAAAGAGAAGAAGTTGTCTGTGCAGTGTCATAACCTTACCTCAATTGAGTCCTTCGGGCATCCTGCCCAGCAGGTCCTGCCAGTGTTTGTAGCGGGAACTATTACCAACCAGCTTTCCCCTGCCACGTTCTTTGGCAAGCCAGAGCCCTATACCGTTAAAGCTGAAAACCGGCAGGAGATCCGGACGCAGAGACGCTGGTTTGATCTCATCGATTAAATTGTCGAGAACCAGTGGTTCGGCTTCTGGCTGCTCGTAGTAAGTGACCACCATATGAGCCTGGTTGAGCTCGACAGCTTTGGCGTAAGTCAGATTCAATTTATTTTCATCTATACCGAGCTTTTTCAGGGTGAAATATTTGGCGATGGAAAAATCTTCACAATCACCGCCGTTCTGGGCCAGAAACTCGACCGGTGTGGCCCAGTAATCCTTGTCCTTCCAAAGCAGCAGATCGGAGATGAATTCCTGCCGGTTGAAAAAGTCGTTTACTTTCTGGAGC
>CAJQNS010000166.1 GCA_905479735.1 uncultured Desulfofustis sp. | reverse complement strand
AAATTCAAAAAGAGGTAGAGAACAAGATAGGCTCCGGACAGCTTCAGGTAGTCAGATAAAGCATATCCGAAGGTTCTTCCTGATATGTCTGTGAAGGTCAAATTTTGGGCAGAGTATCCCCGGAAGCGGTCAATCGGTAGTTTCATCCGGGTAGAAGCACCGGTTACCCGGCGCTCCCCCCTCAGTCCCGTGCGTGAAGATTTCCCTCACACGGTTCCTCAGAATACACAAGCTCTACGCTTGTGTATTACCAGGCAGGTCTCACCCTATCTGGCGCATAACATTGCTGCCCTATTGCTTTTGCAATTTTCTGAAGTTGCGTTGACATGGATTGTGGTCCCTGAGTACCATCCATCTTTCCCTCCAGTGAAGCGTTATGCCTGGCTTCTCCTTCCCTGAAGTGGGTCCAGTGGGCCTTGGTTCCCCACCTTACCGGACAGCCTCTGTCCTTCGGTACTATGATCCGCTAAGACTGCCATGAACCCTTCCCAGGTTCGTTCGCTCTTAACTATCCGCACCTGGTACCTTGTCTACCCGTCTACTTTCGTGTCCTTCACAAGAAGTTCGCATAAGCGGCGGGGTGTTCTCTGCTTATGCGCCAGGAAGTTGGGGACGGCTTCCTCACCGTGAATTAAACAAGGAGATACATGGCTCTCCCGAGTTCCCACGCCTACCCTGTGAATGCATGCCCTGGTCTCAGACCCCGGTGGTGACCTCGACACTGGCCATAGCGTGTCAAGCTCTGCTGCCTTCCAGTTTCCTGAGACTGTCGGCTTTCACTTCCACTAGAGATGGAAGCTATCATCAGACCACGACTATAGGTTTATCGGGGCTCAATACAGAGCCTGCATCCTTGATCCGTCTGGCTTCGGACTCCCGTTACCGGGCTTACCCGCAGACTTCTCTACTGACCTGCCGGCTCGGCTTTGGTCAGGTGGGACTTGCAGCTGTTGCAGCTACGCACCCACTGGCTGGCACTGACCAATTTCTGTCCCGAATGGGACTCCCGAGGTTGTGGATTTATCTCGGCACGACAGGAATAACCTTTGCTCTTAACTGATGTGAATTAGCTAGAGATTAGATCTGACAACCATTCTACTGGCAGACCAGGAAAGGCGAGCCTCGACTAGGGGCTGGGAAAAGGTATCAGGGGAGCAAAAAGCGCGCCGATGAATTGGAAAGACTTTGAAGCGGTTTATTAGCTGGTTTTGCCTTTTTTCTTCCTGAGAATCCCGCCAATGTATCCGCCAATAGTACAACCGACAATAACCAGGACTGGGCTTTCCATATCAAAACCCAGTAGGAAAAAGCATGCGACCGAGAACAAGCTGCCGATGAGTCCGTAAAAACCATATTTTGCCGGTAATCCGAGCCGGTTTGAAAAATTCATTTATTAGCCCCCCATTTTTTGACGCCAGGGTTTAAATATTCACCAGAGCCAGTAGTGCTTCCGAACTGCCAATATAATCACTAAAAATTGGTATACCGATAAACAGTTCTGGACTATATCCTGAAAAAAATCAATATGTATATGGAGGGCGTATTCGCAAATTACAATCCGACCACCCTACTAATTTGCTATCTTAATGCCAGGGAGATGCGTTCTGAGCGCGATCAATAAAATCATACAGATAAATGGAGAAGAAACTATGACTGCTACTCGTCTACTGTTGGCTATAGCTTCAGTGTTATGTCTAATCACCCTAATTGGTTGCGCCGACCAGAAACAGACCATGATCGATAAGGGGTATCCTCTGGGCTACATTGAAGGCTTTGATGATGGCTGTCACTCTGGTAAAAAGGCAGGCGGCAACATGTTTGAGGAGTTTAAAAAAGACGTAGACAGGTTTGATTCTGATAAACAATATGCCCAGGGCTGGTCAGACGCGTTTCGACAGTGTGAAACCGAACAGGAATCCCTTGATCGCCAAGTCAGGATGAGTATTGAGCAGCAGCAGCTATATGAAGCGAGAAAAAACAATGAGCTGCAAAAGCAATATCATCTTGAGAGCCAAGTATTCAAAGATGTCGATACCGAGAGTCTGAAAGCACTTGAGAAATAACAATTGCTTATTTTTCTCAATAAAGTCGGTCTAGAGTTCATCTGTTTCGTTCACGAGCTATCAATTATAAGAACCTGTACGAGTTAATATTAGCACTTAGCTTGACCTTGTTTTGGATCATTATGTCGGTAAGCGTGCCAAGGCCAAGATCGGATTTGGGCACAAGTTGTATCTAGTAGGACTGTAAATTTTCAACACTCTGAGCAGAAAAAATGAAGAGTCTAATTGTCTTGGTATTTGTTTTAATGTTGGCAGGGTGCAGTGGAAGCGATAGTGACGGTACAGCCGGTGGATCGGGCGAAAAACTGACCGACCAACAGGTGCAGCAGAATGCTGAACAACACGACCTAACGCCAGAAGAAAGCGCCCAGCTTGAAGAATCATTGGAAGGGCTTGAGCATGTGACTCAAGAAGACCTTGACGAGATACTAAAGGAAATTAAGTAATATTAGCCCGCTAAGGGGGGCAATGGATATATCTGATCAAATTAAATTTGATTCTTGAAATCAGATTTTACCAAAGCATAGAAAAATGAAATTATGAAAGAAAAACTGCTCCCTACAATTTTTCTATTGGCCTTATTCATTGGTGACGATGTGATAGCAGAGCTTGCTGCGCCGCTACAAGAGCATATTAAACAGGAAACCAAGGCCTATTCTGCAACAGAAAAAACGATGCTTCAACAATGGAGTGATGGAAAGTTGATATCTGAGTTTTTCTGCCAAAAACATGCACTTCAAGTTTTAAGCAAGACCTATGAGGGGGCTGATCGTGTCTTTATGAGCTTATCTGATGATGATCCCCCAACACTTATCACTGAAACACGCATTAAAGGGAACGGATCGGCAAGATATAAGGATGGCTGGGTGGATTTCACCTACGAATGCGAGATCGACAAAAACAGTGGAAAAGTAACGGACTTTACTTTTGCAGAAAGTACAAAACAATAGTCAATTTCGGTCACATAGTGGAGGCCTAGCGTTCGGCGCTGGACTATAATAGAGTTCCTTAAACGACTATATGGGAAATAATAGATAATCAACGCAACAGGTAAGTATGTTTACTAAATTTTATACTGTTTATAGAGCTGGTATTAACCTTTTGTTCATTGAGGAATTTAGAGAGTCGGGATGCGACCATGCAGAGTTATTTATAGACACTACCAATCAACTCACCGCGACATTTTTACTGGAATTGGGGGCTCACTCTAGTCATCCAATTCATGTTGAAATACATCATGGGCAAACCTATCTGGAATCAGCAAAATCCCAAATGCTAAAAACCAATGGTACGCTTTTTCTAGTTAAAAAACGTGATAGTTTGGACTCTGAAACTGAGGAGTTGATCAAATTTGCAAAAAAAGAAAACCGCGAGACGTTTATCATCGATCTTGCATGCATCAGCGGGCTGAATGCTGCTGATGCTGGGAAATTTATTCACAATCAGTTCCTAGAAAGCTCGTTACAGACATCTAACGAACGCCTCGGGGTTCTTGGAGAGCAAGGTTTTACTGAAAAGCAAGAGCTCCATTTGACATCTTGCCTTGGTTTCATGTTTTGAACACGAAAATCCTCCTGCCCAATTGAGCAACAACATACCTACATCTGAGGTGTGTTTTCACCCAACGATTTTGGTTCAGCTCAATGAAATTCAAAGGCAGCATCGTGGTGTGTAGCTGTTAAACAAATAATCTCTAAACCTTCTTGTTGATACTTATGCAACATCTCATCTTGATCATTATCACCACTGTAGCAATTGCGACGATTCTCAATGTAGCACTCAAACGAATTAATATCCCAACCGTCATTGGGTACATCATTACAGGTGCCATCATTGGTCCTTTGTTTCATATTGAGGTCCATGGCCATGGAAACCTTGAGCACATTGCTGAGTTCGGAATTGTCTTCTTGATGTTCACCATCGGTCTGGAGTTCTCAGTTGCCCACCTGAAAGAGATGAAAAAGGAGGTTTTTCTCTACGGTGCACTTCAAGTCCATATAACGGGACTAATCTTGGCAGCCTTAGCAGTATTGGTTTTTGATATGCCTGCTAAAACTGCCTTAATTGTTGGATTGGGATTGGCTCTCTCATCTACTGCAATTGTGTTGAAGCTGCTCAATGAGTCAGGCAAAATCAAAACTGACTATGGCAGAAATGCCTTAGGGGTCCTGATCTTCCAGGATATTGCTGTTATCCCTATCCTCCTGATGATCACAATTTTCACCAATCAAGATAAGAGCCTGATAACGTTACTCACAGAGACGACCATAAATGCTACTATCGCCTTGCTGATCCTCATTGTGGTTGGACGTTTAGTTCTCAACAGCTTCTTTAAAGTAGTGGCGAACACGAACTCCAAAGAAATATACATGGGTTCGATATTACTCGTAGTTATTGGAGCATCCACTATTGCCCACAATTTCGGGTTTTCATACTCACTGGGAGCATTCATTGCCGGAATGATGATTGCTGATACCATTTACAAGTATCAGGTTGAAGCAGATCTGATCCCTTTTCGTGATCTACTATTAGGCGTTTTTTTCGTCTCTGTGGGACTGCAGATTGATATCACAGTTGTATTTCAAAATATACTACCGATCCTGCTCTTGGGCAGTGCCATTATGCTTTTAAAGGCAGTGGTGACGTTCTGTATTTTGATTTTCAGTTGCGATAAAAGAACTTCCCTCCGTTCGGCGATTACATTAGCGCAGGTTGGGGAGTTTTCACTGGTTGTATTCTCTTTGCTTCTCTCCAATTCGTTAATGGATTCGACATCGGTTCAAGTTGTAATGGTTACGATCGTTCTTTCAATGATAGCCACTCCATTTCTCCTGAACTACCAAGACAAGATTGTCAATTTGCTAACAAGAGGCAGCATCGTTCAAGACATCCAGGAGCAGTCCGAGATTGTAGGTAATTATGTAATATTGTGCGGCTATAACGGTTTCGGCCACAGAGTATCAGAGAGACTGGACCAATCTGGTATCAATCATATCATAATTACTGACAGTACGGATGAATATATTCAGGCTCGAGAAGACGATAAAACAGTCATTTTTGGTGACCCTGCTGATCGACAATTGCTAAACAAACTCAACATATCAGATGCAATGAGCATTGTGGTTGCAGACGATTTTCAGAAAGTTAAGCAAGTAAGTGCTGCAGTTACCCTCATAGACCCCAAACAGAAAATTATTGCAAAGGCGGCAAATGAGGAAGAGTGTAATGAACTAAGAGCCCTCAACCATGACTTTGTCCTTGATGGAAACAATCATGTAGCTGGTCTGCTTGTTGATGAGATTTCTAAATCTCAGATGCTTGCTAAGGAAACAGCAAAACTACAGTTTCTTAATAAGTACTCCACTGAAGATATGGCTCGATCTATTGAGCTGATCAAAAAGGAACAGGCTCGATTATTAGATATTATTTCTCATTCTTTCAAAGGGTTACGTGAAAAAAAGGATATTATGCATCTAAAGGCCTTCCATCTGTCATTTGATGCTCTCAGTGAAATCATTCGTAAAACTATTGAGGATGCATTGAATCAAAAGAATCTTGCTGTTTCTGAATACGAACAGATTAATACTTTACTGGATAATCAACGCTTGCTCGAGAATATGAACTCTTCAATGGAAGGACTTGCTCATGACTTGATTAAGCTCAGAAACAGTGATCAAACAAAATCTCTATCTAAGGCGACTATTGAAGGCTTAGATTTCATCCTTTTGACTCTAAAAGACATAGCTAACCAATTCAATCAAAATGAGATGACTGTTTTTGAAACCTTGAC
>CAJQNS010000165.1 GCA_905479735.1 uncultured Desulfofustis sp. | reverse complement strand
TCGAACTGGGGAACGGTGACAAGTTTATCTTCGATGTTGGCACCGGATCAGCAGAGCGTATCTCAGCCATGCAGATTCCCTACAACTACCTTGACAAGGTCTTTCTGAGTCACCTTCATACCGACCACTTCGGAGATCTTGATGCGTTGTTTGTTGGTGGTGCGTTGGCCGGCCGCCAAAAGCCATTGCGTGTTTGGGGGCCAAAGGGCGACACTCCGGAGCGGGGCACAAAATACGCGCTGGACCACTTGTATAAAGCCCTTACGTGGGATCTTGACGGCCGCAAAGGAATAACCGATCCACGTGGATACCAACCATTTGAGGTTACCGAGTTTGACTACAATGGCATAAATGAGATCATTTATCAGGAGAATGGTGTAACGATTCGATCTATCCCGGCCATCCACGCGCTGGACGGTCCTGTAAGTTTTATTCTCGAGTGGAACGGACTCAAATTCGTGTTTGGAGGTGATACTTACCCGAACCAGTGGTATGCGAAGTATGCGAAGGATGCCGATCTGGCGATTCACGAGTGCTTCGTTGCCGTGCCGGACCTGATAACCAAATTTAAATTTACGCCACAAAGCGCTTTAGCAGTAGGCACCCAGATCCACACCTCACCGGAGGCGTTTGGCAAAATGATGTCGATCATCGAGCCACGGATGGCCGTTGCCTATCACTTCTTCAAAGACTTTGATACCACAGGGCCGATAAATGATCGTATCCGTACCATCTACGAAGGGCCACTTAGCCTTGCCGAGGACTACATGGTGTGGAACATCACCAAGGAAAATATCAGAGTGCGGATGGCAATTTATGATGAAGATGTCTGGCCGCCTCCTGCCACAGAAGAACCGCAGTTGCCTGATTCAAGCCTCAGGATTCCATATTCGGAATTTATAGCGGGAGGTAAATACGACATGACAGACGTGATTCAGCCCACCTATGACGAAATCAATAAAAAGTATGGGTTAAACGAGAAGCAAGATGACTAATCGCCGGTACTGTTAATATTGAACTTGGAATATTGGATTATTCATCAGCATCCCCTATCTGATCAGGTGCGCTTTTTAGTCAATGAATTTAAGATTGCCAATCCAAGTCTCTGTTAATTTCCATCTTCATTCATCCGTAGATGGCTGCTATGAGATCGCTGCGTCCGGGCAGCCATCTTGGGTTAAGGTTATTCCTGTATCTCTCCAGTTTCTTGCCAGCAAATCAATTGCCCCTGTCAAACGGTGTGTTTACAGGAAAAATTTTAAACTGCGAAAAATTATTGAACTGGCGGAGGAGATTCACATTGAGCAGAGTGTTTGGCACCCTGCTTAATGTGATTCGAGGATATAAAATATTACATCCCTGGCGTTACTTTAAAAGTTGCTATTCCATCAGGATTACCTTTGAACTTTGATCCCGTCTTCTGAATCCCTGTATAATTATTCTCACCAGAAGCAGGATATAGTGGGCAAGATATTCGGGATCAGCGCTGATGGTGGACCACCGGAAGAGCAGCGCAAGGGGCTTGGGAGGAGAGGAAGTATATTGAGATTGGGCAGCAGAAATTACTGGAGGATAGCATTACCACCAGAGGAAACAGCTATAAAGAAATAGAGATGGATGAAAAGGAATGAAAGCTTATACGTCTTCAGAGATCAGGTTTAACATCGTGCCGGTCTATTGATCTCTTAGCAGAAACTTTCCTCCTCATAACCGATTTTGATCAGGTTGATCTTGTTCAAATCAGCCGTCCCAATTTGGTACTTGATATCGGCCATCTCGATATGGTGGGGTGGCGGTGTCAGTGGACGCTGTTCACCGAAGTACTTGTTTCGGATTCCCTGGATGATCTTCACGCCAATAGTGTCGATGGCCACCGGATCGAAGCCAGCAATCAGGCCATAATATTTCCACACGTGCTTTGGGCTGAATCCGTGCGGCCCGGCATTGTGGAACTGCGGTGTAAACATCACCAGTACATTCAACCGGGTTTTGTCCCTGACGATCGGATAGGTCCATATCTCGCCCAGACGTGCGCAAGAATTTTCATGGTAATTGTATGGATCGGGAACAAACATGATGTAGTTCTTGATCAAACTGCCTACGCCCGACCAATGGTGGCTGCGCATAGGTCGTGCATTGATCAATGCGGTGGCCTTTTTGAACACCGGATCAGAAAGCACATTGCGATCAGAAATCGAGATGTTCCGTTCGCTCACTCCGGCGCTCATCATCCGTGTTTTGAGAGACTGTTCAACCGCCTTGGTAGTCCCAATCGGTGACCACACATTAGTTTTGATGCCCACGATATCTTCTGGTTCGATAAGTGTGCGCCAGCCATTGATGGCGTCTTTTTCACCTGTCAAACGAGAGATCGCAACATCCAACATCTCCAGTACAACATCGTCTCTGGGCTTGCCCCTCTGGTCGAGTAACTCCTTGTTCCGGACCAGCACCACTTCGGCCAGCGTTCTTTTTGTGTTCATCTCGGTCTCAGAGAACACCAAGTCGCCGGAACTCAAAAGAAACGAACTTCCGATTGTTGCAACCGAGGCCTGTTTGATGAATTGACGCCGAGTTAATTTTCGTTTCGTTTCATCTTTCATGTCTATTTAACTCCTTGCACAAGCCTCTGCGCCGTTTCCAGGCCGGGAGCATCTACGACGATCACGAGCAGATCTTTTTTACGGACACATCCCGTCCAAAGTTGATCAGCATCATGGGCGTATTCGTCTTTTACCCCAGCCATAAAATTGTGTTTGAAGGAGTCTTGTGCATCAGCGGCTGCCGACTCATTTAGATAATCCAGCAGAATCAGCACGGCGGGTTTACCGGCGTCGACCATGTATTTGGCCATCACACCTTCTGTCTCATTCTCTATGTTCAACAGATTTTTATTTGAAAAAAAATGATACATATTCATCCAGGTATAATGTCTGAAATACCTTACACTGTATGGCTGGAGCTTATCCGCTGGCAGGAGACCGACAATCCGTGGCTTGACACTCTCCTCTTGGATGTGGGCGGCGATTTTCCGCGCCAGGCGCTGCACCACCAGCTTCCGGGAATTAGTCTCAGGGTATGCCAGAATAGAGACGTAGTAACGTCCCTTCCAGAAAGTCAGCAGCCCGCCAGCATACTCTGATTCTATGTTGGAACCGACAAAATCATCAATCGCTTCCCGGCTGTGCGAAAAAATGCCATAGGCGTTCTGCGGCGATCCCATGTCAAAGATGTCTATCTTAATCTCGTCGTCTTCTACAGTTACATAAGGCTGTGAGATGAGGTTGATGAATTTATAGGAGATATAAAGTTCGGCGCCTCCGTTAATATAGGTGTAGAGGTTATCGGCATCGTACACAGTGACATCCGGGGACTTACCCCATTCCTCGATGGTTTCCGGCAACCCATTAACCAAGGATTCCAGTCTGGATGTACTGTCGTTTCCCATGGCCAGCTTACCCATTTGAGCAGCGAGCATCAGACTGAAGATAATTATCAGATTTAAGATCTTCTCGCTGCTTCTCATGTCATCATATTCCGCGGAGCACAAGGTCAGGGGTGTAAGTTTGAAACCATCTATGGCGCCCTGACTTAGATTCAGCTGAGAGCGATATGCAGTTGCTTACCAGTTGAAAAAATGCATCCCGTCGAGCAACAGTGTCTTTGGATGACGTCAGGCTACCCTATCAGGATTATTTTATCAATTTTGTGCCGACCGATTAAGTTTATTCAGAACTGGCAGCCAAATCTGTTTACGAGAAGCATCGACCCTTGTCGCGCTGTGGGACAAAGCAGTTTCACCTACCTTGATAAGTGAAGTCGATACCCAGGAGGGAAATTGTAGATAAAGAGGAAGAGCGTCAACCTTAAGTGGCTACTCTAATACCATGAATTATTGTGAGAAAAGCCAACAACAGGGCGTTCAATATGATTAATATTGCCATTAGATCTCGTCAGATTATGGTGGAGGGATTCATCGCCCTTATTTGTTGGAGAGTGAATTTTAGACGTTTTCATTTCAATTCAAGTATGACAGCCTAATGTCAGAAGATATAAGAAATAAACTTGCCATCTGCCATTCAGATGTCATCGCCTTAAATTTTATCATATCGTCTCCCCCATATGTATTCAGAAGGCACTACCGACAGGGACTGCGGTCGCATGTTATGGAAATTCTATACCCTGCTGATGTGGCCACTGAGAGCACTGGAACCTTAATCGATGGTGTGCGACAGTTTCCTAGAGCTGTACCCTCTATTATGTTTCGTATTTTTCGCACCCAATTTGAGACCTTTGGGGAGGCTTGGGCGGAAATTGAGCGAGTCAAAATAGTCAGCGAATACCTGGCACCGGAATTTATGGCTCACTCCTATGAGTGCATTGTAGAATACCATGGACCTCATGGATCTGAGTTGATGCTTTGCGGTTTTCAGGAATATATTAAAGGGGATATAATAGACCCGTGGACTATTCTCGATGCCGAATCTCTCCTTCCGGTCATATATAAAACGATGAGAGATAGGGGAGTAATAATGCCCTTGTCCAGCGACGAGTGGGTCGCTGATGCCCGGAAAAAAGGTTCACAATTGATCGGCAGATTAAAGCGCATGATAACCCATTCCGGTCATATTCCCGATCTAGCCGGGGTTGGAAACCTGATCATCACACCAAATGGTGAGATCTGCCTAGTAGATATAAATAATATCTCCCCAGTATATAGTGACTCAACAATTCCACTCGATGAAAAAGGTTATCCGGTTTGTGATAAATCTATTGAAGCACTTTCATTGATTGAAAAGAAAATTGTCGGTCGACCGATCAACATGGAGGAGAAACTTTATAAACAGTTCCTTACCTCTCAGCGGAAGAATTTGGTCCAAGAAAAGGTGGAATTGTTTTCGGAAAAATTCATGGGAAAGTAGGTAATGGACATTCATTTTTCAGACTGTGGCTGATACCTGTTATGGGCCTATCTCGACAACAGATAGTGACAGATCCAATCAGGCGAGAGTAATCGACTTCAAAACTTCAATCTTCTCATCTCGATATCGGATTGCCACCTCTACCGACAACTGATTGGTGGTTTTAGGCAAAGAATTAAAGGATTCCAGAGACACTTTCCATTCTCATAATCATATTCTCAACCGAGTGTATTTCCTGAACTCCCAGATCTGATTAGACAAGAAACTTGATGAAAAAATATAGCGTGCCACTAGACATACTTTGGGAAATGCCACATCAATCCATAATCGATCTTCCCAATGGCATCTAATCAACCGAATTTAACCATCATTCAAGCCAATGCTTAGCTGGTACAATTCTATAAGAAGTTGCCCCATAGAGTTGACCCTCCCCTACAATCATGGTAATGATGGCAGCTCACAGAATCATTGGAGATGTACTATAGTAGACGCTTCCGTCTACTTAGCGTGCCCGTAGCTCAGCTGGATAGAGCACCAGGCTTCGAACCTGGGTGTCGGGGGTTCGAATCCCTCCGGGCGCGCCATCGAACAGTGTGAAGCTATGCATCATGACCACCCGGACAATCCAACAACCCGGAGAAACCTCCTAACTCTTGCAACGACCCAAACCATGAAAAGATCAGAGAGCAGAACAGTTCGACACCTCATTTCAACACTACTGGCTGGCGCGCTTATGCTGCTGGTTGTCGGCTGCGCCGGCGGAACCAAATATGGCGCTGCCAACATCAACAGCACACCGGAAGGGGCTGAGATCGTCAACCTCAAGGACAACACCAACCTGGGCCGGACACCTGCGCAGGTGGTCTGGAGAGGAGAAGAATCGGAAAAGGTCACTGTCCAGCTGCAGAAGGACGGCTATCACTATGCCATCACCTCCTTTTGGGTAAACAGGCGGCACAAAACCGAAGCCGAAGCCCGGGCCCAGGCCATCGACGTGCACAGTGAGTTGGAAAAAGAGTAATTTAAAGCGACAACTAGAAAATACGGTAGCCCTATGAAAAAGCACCTCCTCATCCTGATATGGTTCACCGCAGCAGCGGTCCTGCTCAGTTCATGTGCCTCGAAGGAGGCAGTGAAAATAAAGATTCACACAGATCCGGAAGGCTCCCACATCGTCTACCGGGTCGCCGACGACTATCAAACCGAAGACGCGCCCTGGCTCTACCTCGGTGTCACCCCCTATCAGGGTATCACCCAGATGGACTCCTCATCTTTTGGCAAAGCCGATACCATTACCTTCAAGGTCATGCGCCACGGCTATTTTGATCAGGTCCAAAAGTGGACTGGAGAGCAGTTCCAGGAGGAATACGAGAGGGAGGGTATGCTGTTCTGGGCCCCGCGCTTGGTCAAGTCGGATAAGTGATCAACCCCAGAATTGACTCTTAGGTCCCGGCGGCGTCAGTTTCCTTGTTGCCGCCGGAGAGTTCCTCTTCGATATAGCGATTGATGTAGCGTTCGCCGTTGATCGTCCAGGCGATCACCCAGGCAACGGCCAGAACAATCAGTCCACCAACGACCAGCAAGGCTTTGGGCAGTAGCAGATAGGTCAACAGGCCTGCAGCAATGGCCGTGACTACCAATTTCAGCGCCCGTTTTTTCGTGTCTTTGATTATTGTCCGGGCACCTTCGACGGTGTCGATATTGTTACGGTTCAGGGAATCGCGTACCGTTTCGTAGCCGACCTGATGCCGCCGCTCCAGGCGCCCGAAAGGGTCATTGAGTTTCATTATCTAACCGTTCTTTAACTTAAAATAAAATCGATACCGGTCTGTATGCCGGGGTTTGCTTGACAACGCTTACAGGGTAAAGCGTGTATAGTGGCGGGTCAACTGCTCGGGACCATTTTCGGTGACCAGAAAGACATGCTCGATCCGTCCGCTGCACCCCGGCTCGTAGCATCCGGGTTCCAGCGTCACGACATCACCCCTCACAAGTTCCTCGTTACTATGCGGAACGAAAAAAGGAGCTTCGGGATGACCGAGTCCAAGGCCGTGCCCGGCATGGTGGGTAAAACCGTCCCCGAAGCCATGCTGTTCCATGCTGCCTTTCACCGCCCAATAGATGTCTGCGGCCCTGCTGCCCGGCCAGAGCTTCTCCTTTCCCTCATCCAGGGCTGCCTGCAGCGCCGTTTCCAGGCCAAGCTGCCGCCGATCGGGGGCCGCATCGACGATGATGGTCGACGTATAGTCGGCCCGATAGCCGCCCACTACCGGACTGAGGTCAAGAATTACGGTATCGCCCCGCTCTATGACCCGTCTGGTTGGACCGCCTGAAATCTCAAGGGTACGGGGGCCGCTGATGATGTCACCGATCAGCATGGCCGGAACACCGGCCGCCTCGGTCACTGCTCCGCAGATAAGATTAAACAGCTCGATCTCGCTGATCCCCGCCCGTATCTCCCGGCGGGCTGCCTGATGACCGGCCAGGGCCGCTTCTAGGACGGACCGGATACAGGCCAGTTCATCGGGGTACTTTGATCTTCGCTGCCTCGCTATGAGTGACGACACATCACTGCACTTCTCCGGACTTAAACCGGGAATCAGCGGAAATGAACCCGACTCGATGCCGATTCGGGCCGATCTGTACCTGGACCGGATAAGCTCACCAAGGATTCTGGCCCCCTGGGAGAAAATCTCCTGGTCCGGGTTCTTGATACCGTCGTACCAGCTCCAGATTTCCATTGTATCGGTATAAGACTTCTCTGCCGCCGCTTCGGCAAAGTTGTGACAGAGCAGCGTGGTCTCCCCCTCGTTCACCTCGAGCAGCAAATAGGCCGGGCCCCACTGGGCCAGGGAAGGAAACGGAGGTAGAAAGCCTGTGTAGTAGTAAAGATTTCTCGGGTTGGAGATGATGATCAGATCACCGTCAAATAACTGGGCGAGACGGCTGCGCCGGTCGGAACAGCCCTCGGCGGTCAGTGCTGGAATGGGCATGATTCGGTCACTGTTATGTGGTTGGCGAGTACCTGCGATTTACAGTGCTGCCCCATCCTTTACTTCGCTTGGTCGATTTCGGCAAGCTCCGGCTGTATTTTAAGTGCACCGTCCTCGACGATAACGCTCACGTGGCCCGAAATTCCACTGACGTATACCGGGATGTTGCGCTCAGCAAACCAGCTCCTGATTCTGGTTCCCATCTTGCCCCGCCAAAATTTCCCGGGAGCCGACACCAGTCCGCAACGGGGGCCAACCTTTTCAAAAAATATTTCGGGCGCTATCGGCTCGATACCGTGGTGAGGTATTTTCAGCACATCGGCAGAGAGATTATCGGAGCTGTCGGCCAGGTAGGAGCCGACAGCTTCGTTGAGATCTCCGGTGAATAGAAAACTGAAGTTGCCATGATGGAGCTTCATGATCAACGAGGTATCATTGATATCGGCCTTGTCCAACGCAGGGGTAGCCCCATCAAACGCATAAATGATTTCGAGGTGGCTCTGGTCGCCGAGTTGCTGACGCCAGCCTGTTCGAGCCCGAGTGAGTTCGATCCCCCGGGAGGACAATCTCTCCCGGATTCTCTGTACATCATCATAATCACAGCCCCACGGTACTTCACGCTCACACCGTTTCCGGTCGGGAAGATTGAAGTAGAGTTTTTTCAGCTCGATATTGTGGTCCAGCAACGCATTGAGCCCGCCGTAGTGATCAACATGGGCATGGCTGATGAAGACCAGATCGAGTGAGGTTATCGAGCGCTTCTCTAGAAACGGCAGCAGTGATTTTTCCGCCAGGTCCCGCGGTCCAGCATCGATAAGCAGGTTCATTCCGTTGGCAAGGCTGATGAGATGGGCATCTCCCTGCTGCAGCGGCTCGTTGACGTTTATCATCGTCCACTCCAGCCTGGACAAGGCGATAGCATCAGTTTTGGGTGCAGTCAACACGTCACTAGGAATTTTCATTCGGGTTGTTTTGCTGAGATGTGGGTTAACCGGTAAGAGGGGTGAAATGTATATAGCATTTTATTATAGTTTTAAAACGAAACGATAGATTTTTCCTTCAATCGAGGCGCGCGAAGAATTTTTCCGCAGACATAGAAATATTCCGAGGAAAAAATTCTGAGCGCAACGAAGAGCGAGGGTAAAAGCGACGTTTCCGGATGGAAATTATACATAGTGAGATCATTTCAAGGCGCCCGCCCAGGCAAGGCGTGAGTGAGGAGCCGCTGGAACAGCCTGGTAGCGCTGTGAGCAGGCACCGCAGCGAGCAACGCAGCCTGGTGAGATGGATTGGACTGATGTCGCTAGGTATAGGTAATGAGAGGGCTGAAGGGAGTCAGCCCTCTCATAAGCTAGAAAACGGTTGATATGGCGATATCCCAGAGTTTTTCTAGCCGGCAGGAGTCTATACTCAAGCAGGGAATGGTCTATTATCAGCCAGCCACTCCCCGTACCTGTGAATCTTAACCAGCAGCAGTCTCTGCGACCGCCAGCGGACCCTGAACCGGGGCCGCCCGCCGAAACGGGCTGATCAGAAGAGAGATGATTCCCCATATACAGCTGAGGCAAAGGGGAAGAACGATGAAAAGTATTACAGGAAGAAACCATAAAGTTACAATAAGTTGATCCAGTCCATTCATTTCGGTACCCCCTTTGATAAGTGTCGGCTAGTGTTGTGATTGCCAATTTGTCTTTGTTCACCGGTTGTTTGAAGAATGCTCGACTGAGCTGCCCCTTTCTTCTCTTGCTTCTCTCTATTGCCAGGAATATGCCAGATATGCCTGGCCCTTAATCTGACCATTTAATAATTAGATAAATATATGTTTTGGTTGAATATATTATTTAATCACGGGACCTCATCGCTAACACGTTGCGGATGAACCGCCATAACTATGTCAATCATGTGGACATCTCTTCACCAATGATGTAAATAACATTTACATTCCTTTATAGATCTTTTTGCTGCCCAACGGTTGACCAACTCTGGCGAGGGAGCGTCATGACCGACGAATTCTATCTTACGGAACAAGAGCTAGCGCTGTTTGGTGATGTGTTCGCTTCCTTTCACCGCATCATGGATCTTGACGAGATGCTGGGAGTGATCTTCACCAAGATCAAACCGATCATCAATATCGAGGGCGCCTCAATTGCCCTGCATGACCCGACCACTAAGGAGTTCTGCTTTTACCGGACCATCGAGCAGGGAGGCGCTCAAAATAACCCCATTCCACCAGTAATGCGCTTCCCCGATGATCAGGGTATCGCCGGCTGGGTACGTGAGTCTGGTGAAACGGCGCTGATCAACGATATTGAAGGTGACGATCGGGTCCTGAACATCAATTTGGACAGTTCGGATTTTGTCACCCGCTCGATGATCTGCGTACCGCTGAAATCGAGAAAAGGGTTTCAGGGCGTTTTCTATGCTCTGAACAAAACAAACGGCGACTTCTCCGAAAAGGATCGTAAACTAGTTGAGATCCTCTCGGGGAGTATCGCCGTCAGCCTTGAAAATGCCTATTTATATGGTGAGTTGACCAATCATCTGGAGTCGCTCGAACGCCAGAAACAAACCCTGCTCTCCCAGATGAAGGCCAAAACCGGCTTCAAGGAAATCATCGGCTCGAGCCCCCCGATGCGCCGGTTGTTCGGGCTTATGCAGAAAGTAATCGACGTCCCGACCACCGTGCTGATCCAGGGAGAAACAGGTACCGGCAAGGAACTCATCGCCAAGGTCATCCATTACAACGGGCCCCTGAAGGATAAGCCGTTGATTGCCGAAAACTGCGCTGCATTGCCGGAAACCCTATTGGAGAGTGAGCTTTTCGGCCATGTCCGGGGCGCCTTTACCGGGGCCGTATCCGACAAGAAAGGGTTGTTCGAGCTGGCCGACGGCGGGACTATTTTTCTTGATGAAATCGGGGAAATTTCCCTGCCGATGCAGGTCAAGCTGCTGCGAGTACTGCAGGAAGGAGAGTTTCGCCCGGTGGGCGGCCACAAGACCGTCCGGGTCGATGTCCGACTGATCGCCTCGACCAACCGCAACCTGGCAGAGGAGAGCAGCAGAGGCGCTTTCCGAGAAGACCTTTACTACCGTATAAACGTCTTCCAGGTCACGCCTCCGCCACTGCGCGAACGCAAGGACGACATCCTCTCCCTGGCCAACCATTTCCTGGAAAAATTCAGCACCAGGTATCACAAGCCTTTGCCGCAGGTCACCCCGCAGACCCTGGATCTGCTGACGCGCTACGACTGGCCGGGCAATGTCCGTGAGCTGGAAAATGAAATGGAGCGGGCCATCACCATGGCTGCGGGTGGAGGTATTATTACGCCGGAGTTGCTTTCCGACAAGCTGCGGCCGGCCGGGACCTCGTTTACAGGTACCGCAACGGTTACGGACGGCACCCTGAAGGAAGCGGTGCACAGGATCGAACGCCAGATGATCCAAGAAGCCCTGGCTGCCTCAGGCGGCAACCGCTCCCAGGCTGCCAAAGCATTGGGACTGTCACGGCAGGGTCTGCTCAATAAAATCAGCGCCTACGACATTACCTTAGATTGAGAGAGTCTCTACCAAAATGAAGCGGGCGACGGCGCCATTGTTTTTTAGTCTTCTCATCGCCCTGGCCGGCATTTTCCTGCTGGCCTCACCGATGGGAGTCCGCCTCGAGGAAGATCTGGGTTTGCCGCTGCTGTTCAAACTGCGCGGCGCAGTAGAGGCACCCGAAGGCATCCTGATCGTTAATGTCGACGAGGAGTCGGCCGAGAGATTCGGCTACCCGGAGAACCCCTTCAAATGGGATCGCCGGGTGCATGCAGACCTCATCGACCGGCTGGTTGATTACGGGGCCGCCGTCATCGTTTTTGATGTCCATTTCGCCGACGCCAGGGAGAACGAGGAAGACCTCCGCCTGGCCGAGGCCATCCGCCGGGCCGGCAATGTGATTCTGGTCCAGCGGCTGCTGAGAAGAAAGGTAGACAGCGCCGCGGATCAAACTGGACCGGCC
>CAJQNS010000164.1 GCA_905479735.1 uncultured Desulfofustis sp. | reverse complement strand
GATCTGATTGACGTCGGTACAGCGTTGTTTTTCTTTTTCACTCAGATCTTCGTAACGTTTTTTCTCGCTGTTTTTCAACGAGCATACATACTCTTTGCCGTTCTTATCGGTAATCCAAGTGAGGGATGCAATGCCGCCTTTCAATTATCTACCTCCCTAGATAGGCTATATAAGATGAGATGGTAGTCACCATTCTTTGATCTATAAATTAGGCCTGAAACGACTTGACACAATAAAAGATAAGTGGTGTGTTATTGGTAGCTGAAACTATCAATAATAGGGTGAACTATGGCTGCGACCAATCTATACAGAGAAGTGGTTAACTCAATTTCCGCTCATGTGGCAATAATCGATGAGAAAGGGGTGATCCTGGAAACCAATCAGGCCTGGGAACAGTTCGCCGATGACAATGATATGCAGGCTACCTATCAGAGTGTCGGGAGCAGTTATCTCAACATCTGTGAAGTGGCTGCAGATGATGAGGATGAAAAGGCCGCAGAGGCCACTCTGGTTGCTCACGGCATTCGCCAAGTACTGACGGGAAAACTTCCGGAGTTTGTAACCCATTACCCCTGTCACTCACCGGACAAAAAGCGCTGGTTCATGGTTCGGGTGGTACCCTTTCGGGAAGAGCAGAAGGCCAAGGCAATCGTCACCCATGAGAACATTACCCCGATCATGGAAATGCAGGAAGCCCTCAAGCAGAAAGAGGCAGAGCTTACGCAGGAAAGGGAAAAACTGGAAGAAACCAACACGGCACTCAGAGTACTTCTGAGGCAGCGCGATGAAGACCGAACCAGACTGGAAGAAACGGTCTACAACAATGTTGATCGACTGGTGCTGCCCTATATCGAGAAGCTGCTGCAGGGCAGATTGGCGGACAACCATCGGACGCTGGCCGAAATTGCCGACAACAATCTCAGAGATATAATCTCCCCGTTTCTGAGAACGCTTTCTTCGCTGGGGCTGTTGCTGACCCCGCAGGAAATTGAGGTAGCCAATCTGGTTCGCAACGGCAGATCGAGTAAGGAGATTGCCGATATAATGACCCTCTCGGTGGCCGGTGTCGATTTTCACCGAAAGCGGTTGCGGCAGAAACTGGGGCTGGCCAACTCCAAGAAGAATCTCAGGTCATTCCTTCTCACCCTGGAGAGTTAGTAATCCGGCAACCAGCAGTTCAGCCCAATAGTTTATCGAACACATAGGGCAGACATTCCGCTTCTTTCATTCGCCTGCCGCTGAGCATTTCGTGCAGGTCGTGCCACTCCCTGCGGTTGGCGGCAACGTAGGTTTCCAGATCGTGGGCCTCGAGGAAATTGGCAGTCCTTTCATCTATCTGTTTTCGCGCCGCATCATGAAATGTCGGATAATTTCTGATCAATGACTCAGCCCCGGCGATGTAGTGGGACCAGCGCCGGTCGTTGATGTCAATCTGACCGATGCCTGCGGAGTTGATCATCGTCTCGAATTCCGGGTTATTGAAAAAATGGATGAACACATCCATATAGAACTTGGTCATCTCCAGAACGGATGAGCCGAAAAAGGAGTTGAACACATCGTCGTCGATGTAGGCATCGGCCAGATACATAAGATCCTTGTCGATGTAGTTATTATTGTACATGGTATCGTGGCCGCAGAGTTGCTTGACCACCGGAGAGTTGCGGTGGAAACCGACGCAGTTGACGATGACGTCAGCTTCGATGCGGGTATCGTAATTGACCACGAGGCCGTGATCATAGAGCCCGGTGACACTGCCCGATTGGGTCGCCAGTTTGCCAAGGAAATGAGCGATGAACCAGATATCCGAGACGCTGATGGTGTGGCCTTCGTGTTTTATTTTTCCCATCCAGCATTCGGGCTGGGTGGCCCCGCTGAGATCATAGAGCTTTTTCCAGAGCATCATGTTCCTAATATTGCTCTTTCTGTCGTGCAGGAAATTTTCATCGTAAGGAGTGGCAAAATTCAGGTAGTCAATGATTTTGGGGCACACCGTACCGTGCCTGCGGCAGACGACGGCGACATGTTCAGCACCGTTTTCCAGAGCTGTCCGGACATTTTCCACCGCAAAAGCGCCCATCCCGATCACCGCGACTTTCTTGCCCTGCCAGTCTAGGTCACGAGCCTGATCGGAGATTCCCTGGCAGACCAGACCGTTGAACTGATCCTGGTTCCTCCAGGTTATATCCCGGGGGGGGCCGATACGGTCATTGATTGCCAGTATGACACCCTTGCAGGCGATGGTATGGGAACTACCTTCCCGCTCAACGGTAACGGTGTAAGCTCCGCTATTGCCCTCTATCCGTGTTGCCCGGGTACGGGTGAAAAGATTGTCCTTTATCTGGGCAACGATTATGCTCATATCTCTGAGGATTTCTGCCGTTGTTGAGTGATCACGGTTGGCCCTTACTTCCCTTTCGATCAGCCGATAGGCCCCTTCGGAGGTGTTTACCTGGGAAGTGGCGTTGGCGTATTGGCTCCAGATACCACCAACGATGTCACGGGCTTCAACCACATGGCAGGAGACTCCCGCTGCGCTCAACCGATGGGCGCCATAGAGCCCGGTAATGCCGCCACCGACGATGAGTACCTCGGTTTTATCTGGCAGAGCGTTCTGGTTCCGGTTGTCCAGCCCATTAAGGTCGAAAGAGAAGCGCTGCCGGCAAAAATTTTCGACTGCCTGGAGAATATCTTCGGGTTGAGTTGTCTCGATGGAAATGACCTGCAGATCATCATCAGCCATTTTACTGTAATCCCCGCTGAGGACGAACAGGGCGTGTGGATAGCAGGTCGATCTGATCTTGGCCAGAGACTCCAGGGTCTCAGCCACCAGTGCTTCTTGCCCTGAAGCTACGATGTAGACGAAGGGGCGATCACCGTAGAGTCTTGTGGTTTCAACCAGCCTGTCACTTTCTAGCTCCACCTGCAGCAGAAGAGGACTGTCGATTTCGACGCCGCTGAAATTGATTATTCGCGGCTGAGACAAGAGGGGGTTGAGAATCGTATCACTCACCGGGTCACCTTCCATATCGATTATTGTTGTGCGGGTTAACTGGTCGTACCCGTTTCATTAAGGTTCTGATGTATTATAGTGCTTTCAGCTTAAGTTCTCGACATTAACTATTGCTCATCGCCTGTTCAAACATAATTGACCATGAGGGCAGAAAAACATGATTAAAAGCACCCATGTGGGATCACTGCCGCGTCCCGCGGCTATGATCGCCCAGCAGCTCAGAAAAGAGCAGATAACCAATGCAGACCTGAAAGGGTACCTGAGGGAACTTATCGACAGACAGCTCTCGATCGGCCTGAACTTTATCAATAATGGTGAACTGCCCCGCCTTGACTATATTTCCTCGACGGTTGAGAGGATTGCCGGATTCAATCAAAGCGGTACAGCGCCACTGCCAAAGGATCTCGAGGAACTCCCCGAATACTCCCGGCGTTTCAGCGGCAGAAACGGCCTGATTACATTGAATCCCAAGGCCCCGGTAAAATTGCCGGCCTGCTCCTCACCGTTGTCCTATACCGGGGAATCGTCTCTAAAACAGGAACTTGAAATGATGACGCACACCTATCAGGAGAGCGTATCATCTACTGAATCTTCAGATTCCGCACTCTTTTTTACCGCACCGTCGCCGGGGACAATCGCCCTGTTCATGGAGAATCGCCATTATCCGGATTACCAGACCTATCTTCAGCAGCTCGGCGGGGTATTGCAGAAAGAATATGAAATTATCGCCGCTTACGGTGTGATGCTGCAGATCGACTGCCCGGATCTGGCGATGGGGCGGCACACCAGGTACAAACATTTGAGCGACAGCCAGTTCCTAAACCTGATCGACACCAATGTCGCCGTGCTCAACCAGGCCCTGGAAAACGTAGATCCGCATAAATGCCGGGCCCATATCTGCTGGGGCAACTACCCCGGGACCCATCATTGTGACATCGAGCTCGAGACGATCTTTACCAGTATAACCAAGTTGCACCCCTCATATCTTTCGCTGGAGTCGTGCAATCATCGTCACGCCCACGAATACGAAGTACTTTCGAGAAAAACACTCCCCGAAGACAAGATTCTTATGCCCGGCGTGATTGACACTACCTCCAACACGGTCGAACACCCCGAAGTTGTGGCCAACCGGTTAAAGCAATTTGTCAAAATCCTCGGTCCCGAACGGGTCATCGCCTCGACCGACTGCGGGTTCGCCTCGACAGCATCGGCTGCTTCGGTATCGGGAGAAGTTGCCTGGCTCAAGCTGCAGTCCATGGTCGAGGGGGCACGGCTGGCCGATGCACGCCTGTAAGGCCGATTCACGTCCGGTCGCCTGCCGTCAGGCAGGTTCCTTCTGCAGACGGCGTTCGACCTCGGCGACAAACTGGTCATAGAGCGGATAATCGAACAGGATATCAGCCCCCAGTTCGATACCCAGTTCGGTCTCTAGCTGCGAGATCAACTGGGTGGCGCTCAATGAGTCCAGCCCCTGATCGGTCAATTCGATATCGGGATCGATCTCTGTAAGGTTGGTCAGTTCCTGCAGCAAAGTTCTGACCCGCGTATCCAATTCAGCCTGGCCGCCGTTGCCACCACTGCTCTCCTTTACCACCTCAATCCCGCTCTGTCCTTCCAGGTAGAGAGCGAGTGAATCGAATAGAGGGTAATCAAACAACAGGTCGGTATCGAGTTCGATACCGAGGTTCTTCTGCAGGGTTGAGAGAAAATCAGTCGCACTCAGGGAATCCAGCCCCTGGTCGGTGAGGGCTATATCCGCTTGAATGGTTTCGACGCCGGTCAGCTCGGCAAATGTCTTGCGGATCAGTTCGCGGACGCCGTTCATTTGTGTTTCACCTGCGGGCAGGGAGTTTCCTGGTTCATCGGAAGAATCGAGGGAGAAATAGCGCTGCAGTGCTATGCCCCGGTTGCGGTCAAACGGAGGATGTATCTCGGACAGCGATTTGCGGGCCGATTCGTCTGCCCCGGCCATGATGACATGAGCATTGGCACCGCCGAAACCAAAACTGCTGACCCCGGCCAGCGAAGTGTGGGCGATCGGGGTCGGCTTGTCCACCACCTGGAGCTTAAATGAATCGAAATCGATGAAGGTGTTGGGGGTCTTGAAATGTATGTTGGCGGGAATCTTACCCTGATTGAGTGCCAGGACCGCCTTGATAAGCCCGGCAATGCCTGCGGCTGATTCGAGATGGCCCATATTCGACTTTACCGACCCCAGATAACAGGGGCTGTTTCTGTTTCGAGCCACGGTGTTCTGCAGGGCGGAAATCTCGATGGGATCGCCGATCTTGGTACCGGTGCCGTGACATTCGACATAGGCGATATCAGCCGGCTCCACCTCGGCATCGCTGCAGGCCGCTAGAATCAGCTCTTCCTGGGCATCCGGATGAGGAGCGGTGATGACCTGGGTTCGGCCGCCGTTCTGGTTGATTGACGAGCCCAGTACTTCGGCGTAGAAGTTTTCGACCAGGTCTTTGTTAACCAGCAGGATCAGTCCACCGCCCTCGGCCCGAACATAGCCGTTGGCCGAATCGTCAAAAGTCTTGCAGCGCTGATCCTTGGAAAGAAAACCGGAGTCGCGCATGGAGTGGGTAAAGCTGTTGCCGAGAATCATGTTGACGCCGCCGGCTATGGCGTAGTCGACCCGGCCCGCCTCAATGTCTTTGGAGGCGTAGTGCACAGCCAAAAGAGAAGAGGAGCAGGCCGTATTGGCGACCCAGCTCGGGCCGCGCAGATCATAGTGGTAGCTGATCCGCGAGGCGATGATACTGGGGTTGGTGCCGGTCGGGTAGAAAACCGAATCTTTGTGGCCATGGTACTCTTCATTCCAGGCCCCGAGGTAGACCCCGACACGACTTTTATCGAGGGCGGCCGGATCCAGTCCCGCATCCTTAAAGAGCATCTCGGTCAGCTCGAGTGCCAAGATCTGCTGCGGGTCCATGGTTTTGGCCTCGGCTTCGGGAATGTTGAAATAGTGGTGATCGAAGGTGGAGGATAGGCGGTCCAGAAATCCAGCCTCGAAATCGCCTCGTTCTGGATCCGCCTGGACCTCATCCTGGCCGGCCAGCAGCAATTCCCAGAACTGGTTGAGGGTCTGCGCGGAAGAGGGAAATCTGCAACTCATCGCGGCGATTGCCACCCGGTTGCGCCGATAACTTCTTTGGGCGGCTGCCTCTGAATGATCAGCCGTTTCCCCAAAGCGATCCAGTAATTGCCGGACGCTCTTGTAGCGATAGAAATCCTGGGGTGCCAGTGAGGGGAAATAGGGCTCGAGCAGGGCGCTGAACTGGACGAATACCAGCGAAGTGAAATCCTGGTAAGCGAGTTCCACATCGAAGTCGAGTCCTGGTCTGAAAGACTCGATATCGGTGCTGAGCTTGTCGAGAAATGGAGTCTGATCCAGTTTTTTCCGCTGGTTCAGGATCCATTTGACGTCATCCTGGCCGCGATACATCGATGAGATATAACGATATGTATCGAAACCTTTAAAGGAGTGCTTAAGAACCGGGTGAAATCCGATTTCGATAATTTCTATCTCCTGGCTGCCAATTGCATCCTTAACAGACTGTACCGCTGCCAGAAAATCCATCGGTTCGGCCAGCCATTTCCGCCAATGTCCTTCCTCGAGCCGTTGTTCAAATTGTCCGCTCACTCCGGAAACGAAGGAGGCGTGGTCGGCTCGGGAGGAAGGCGGTGAGCTAAGAGCCGCTGCAAATTGTTGGTAATCCCGATGATGCCAGGGATGTTCCGGCTTCATTTCAGTAAAATCGGCGTGCTTCTCCAGAAAGCCACGCATTTCGGAGCGACTGCCGCTCACGGTGACATGGGTTCTGTCACCGGAAAGAAAATTCTTCGAAGACAGACATACTTCAAGATCGTCAATTTCGACTTCGTTCTGAAATCCGTGGAGCATCGTGCCTTCAAGATTTTGTGCGGCCCGCCCGATTTCATAGGTGACAAGAAGTATCTCTTCAAGGTTGTACATACCCGCCTGGTAGGCGGCCGCCAGCTCGCCAATACTGTGGCCGAGCACGATGTCCGGTTGGTAACCCCAGCTCTCCCAGATGTCGGCCAGACAGATTCCCGCCGCAACGGTTATAAGTGGGCTGTGAGGACAGCGGTGCATATTCTGGTGAGCGGCCCAGATTTCCTCCAGATCGATGCTTAAGCGATCTTTGAGAATCTCAGCTATTTCATTCCAGCGTCGAGAGGTTTGCAACAGTCTGGAGCCGCTCTCGCTGCTTCTCGTACCTTCACCCGAATAGACAAATATGGTTTTCTTCATAGGGAATTACCTGCAACTGGTCACTAAAATCTAACTTGCTAGTAGAGCCATTTGCAAAACAATCTTTTCGCCCAAACTCTGCGTTATGCTCAAAATTTTATCCTCGGAATATCAATCATATGCCTGTGGTAAAGTTTCTCGCATGCCTTGATTTTGAACGAAAATCTTAGTTTTGCAAAAGGCTCAGTAGTAAAAATAAAAACCACCAGCGAAACTGGTGGTCGAAGCATCGCTTTAGCTGCATTTATAGGGCGCTCGCAATTTGATTTAAATCAGCGCTTATCGCTTAACATGGTGCAGATATTGGTTTTGTCAAGCGGCAAGTCAAGGGTCGGGCTCACTGAACCAGGGGATCAAGCATGTAGAGCATGTCACTTTCTCTTGAAGGATATGGGTTCATTATGGAGTCCTGACCAAGCTTTCTGATATCGATGCCATTCAGCATGGCCATTCGAAAGGTGTTGATCAGGCCGGTGGCATTGTCGGAGAGGATGTGAGCTCCGACAATGAGATCGTTGTCATCCACCAGTATTTTGTAGGCAGCATGACGCAGACCGATTCTTCGGTAGGTCGGCCAGCCGAGCTTGATATCTGTGCTTTTCCAGTAGCGGAGCTGTTCGGATTTGAGCTGATCTTCGGTTTTTCCGACCATGGCCAGCTGCGGGTAGGTGAACAGGACAGCCGGGGCTTCCTCATAACTCATCAGGTCCTGCTCGCCCTCTCCTTTGGCTGAAAGAATGTTGTTTGCCGCCGCCAGGGCCTCACGATCTGCCACACGAGCCAGCTGGAGTGTATCGGCACAGTCGCCTACGGCGAAAATAGTTTCCACCGAGCTTCTCATCCCCTTGTCGACGTGAATGCCTTTACGGGAAGAATGAACCCCGGCCTTTTCAAGCTGCAGGGTCTCGATGGCCGGCACTCGGCCGGCCCCATTGATGACCAGATCACCACTGATCTGTTTACCACCGTCGAGGTGGACTGAGAAAGTGTCACCCTTTTTCTCAATGGCCGATATCTTCACCCCGCACTTGACGCTGATACCATCATCGGCGGAGGCGGCTACGAGTTGTCTGACCATGTCGCTATCAAAGGGGCCCAGAGGGCGCTCCATGGCCTCGAGAATGGTGATTTCGGTGGGGTCGTTACTCAGCCGGGCGGCGAAATGGGCGAATTCAAAGGAGATGAAGCCGCCGCCAACGAAAACAAGACGCGGCGGCAGCGCTTCAAGGGCCAGGAATTCGTTGCTGGTCAGCAGGTGTTCACTTCCCTTGATGGGCAACTGCATGGGGTGGGCGCCGGTGGCGATGATGAAGAATTCGGCCCCAAGCTCCTGTTCTGCGACCCTTATACGGTTACGGCTTTGAAAAGATGCCGCTCCCTTCAGGTAGGTTATGCCGTTGCCTTTCAGATTGACCACGGTGCTTTCTGGCACCCCGGCGGTGAACTCGTTTTTGGCGGCGGTAATTTGCGCCCAGCTCAGGCGAGGCTGTCCGGTGATGCCCAGACCCTCCAGGTGGTTTGATTTGGCGGCGATTTCCGCCACCTCGTAAAAGTACTTTTTGGCCTGACAGCCATGCAGCGCACAGATGCCGCCGGGGGTGTCGCTCTGTTCGACAACTGCGACCCTGAGCCCTTCCAGCGCCAATTCCAAAGCGGCGGTCTGGCCGCCTGTTCCTGCGCCAATTACTACAACGTCGAATGTGTGCATGGGGTCTCCTTGAGGGGCTGGAAGATAATGCTAACCCACCAGAATCAGATGATACTTATGGTCAATGGTTATCGCCAAATCCTGGAACAGCGAGCATTGCTGCCGCTTGCTGCATCTAACTGTCTGAACTTCTCGAATAAAATAAGTCGGGTAAGCCAAATAATAAAGTAATCGCACCAGGAATGCTCGCTGTTCTATGAAGATAAAACTTCCTGTGATGAGTTGTCAGAAGAGGGTGACAGATCAGACCAACCTATTGGCTCCAGTCTTGTGGAAGTGATGGTAGATGCCTAAATTGAACCCTAGGCACCTCAATCTCACGAATTGGCTTTGGAGCTGAGGAGATGATAAAGATAATAGTGTCTCTGTTAT
Source organism: uncultured Desulfofustis sp. (assembly GCA_905479735.1). Taxonomy (GTDB): domain Bacteria; phylum Desulfobacterota; class Desulfobulbia; order Desulfobulbales; family Desulfocapsaceae; genus JABDQA01. The sequence goes on along the minus strand of CAJQNS010000164.1, from coordinate 12,614 downwards.
TGTGGGCAGCACTGGTAAGCGGGCTCAGCTGCTGGGCGCTGGCAGAGGAATCAATGCTGAATAGTGACAACGGGTTGGCAGTACACGGCTATGACCCCGTGAGCTACCATAAAGAAGGACCTGTCAAGGGCCAAGAGAGCTGGTCTTCTGTTTACAATGGCGTCACCTATCACTTTGCCAGCCGGGAAAACTTCGAACTGTTCAAAAATGATCCTGAGCGCTATCTGCCAGCCTATGGAGGCTGGTGTGCCTGGGCCATGCTTGACGGCCAGAAAGTCGATGTCGATCCACGCTCCTACAAGGTCATTGCTGGGCGGACCTATCTCTTCTACAATTCCTTTTTCGTCAACACACTGAATAAATGGAACGATCGTGCCACCGCAAGCGCAGAAGGGGCCATGGTTGAACAGGCCGATGCGGCCTGGGTCTCGCTTATCGGTGGACAATGACATGGTCCGGAATATCCTCACAGAAGAGATTGTCCTGCGGATCGATGACTGAAACCACCTGATTTGAGAGTGGAAGGGGGGGGACTGGCAGCGATGGGGTCTCAAGAAAAGCTGAATCCCGAATCTACCTTTTAACAGCAGTTCGGGATTCAGCAACGTCAGAAGGTCTGGGAACTTCTGCCATATCAACCTTTCTCCTGACGATTGGGGACCAATAGTCACCAGGGCAACTATAGGTCATTAAATGGAGATGATTTTGCCGAGGACGACATTTTCTTTGCACTTCGGTACATATGAATCAGGCAAATACTAAACAGAAAACGATGCTGCAAGGGGTGGTTTTGAAGAAAAAAATGGGCGGTGCAACAGTAGTCACACCACCCACGGAGGAGAGCACTCGGCTGATCCGCAAATTACTGATTGGAGATGTCTTCCTCTTGAGCGTCGCTTTTAGTCTGAAGCCACTTGTCCCGTTCTTCCTTGGCGCGGTCAACAGCCTGACGATCTTTCTGATTATATTCCTCTATTCGAGCCTTTAGTTGATCGAATAGTCTGGTGTCATTTTCAGGGGGCATGAATAGCTATAATAACAAACTATGCGGAAATAGAGAGCCTGATAGTAAAATAGTAACTGAGATTATCTTATTATAGCAGATCACAAAATTCAAGAGTCCGAGTAATTATTTCTTATAATATCAATTTGCTACAGTGTGGTAGGCTGAAAAAAACCGCTTTACCTTACAGGAAAAGCTTTGTAGATAGTGGTGCTGTATTACAATTCAGCCAATAAAGGGTCAGGATACGGCGCATGTGCAAGATCGTCTCAATATATTTGGAATGGGTTTACACGCCAGAAAACTTTTTCAAGGCTCCTGTAACTATCTCATGTGCGGGGGGTGCAATCGAAATTGATCGAGGAAAGGTTGTCGCTGAAATCGCCCCTGAAGCGTTTGCGGATAATGAGGATCTGGCCGAAAACCTTGATGACGAGGTGGAGAATCGATTTCACGACGCGCAGGTTACAAACAACAAGACATATGAACTGAGCATGCCGTTTAAGGTCATCCTGCGCGATGATGGCAGCAAAACCGTTACTACGTGCTGAAAATAGTAGCAAGGCTTGCAGTTTTATCCATCCTAACCCTCGCACCTCTTCTTTCAGCGACAAATTACGATAGAAGAAATCGAAACCCGATCTGAGATTAGCGGTCGCCAGGCTGATTGTTTCATTAGCTTACTATGTTTCCCTGGATACGGGTTTGTCACAACACATCGGCTTTTCAGTGAAGACAACCGATCAACTGGTTAGCCCGATCAACGCTTTCGGCGATGAGGTGAATATATATACCCCTGGAAGGCAACTGATTTTGTATGCATTTGAGGTCCTCTTCGTGCAAGTCACCCCAGATAATAATATTCTTTCTTTCCACTATCTTTTTAAACAAGCCAATCATTTCCTCAATAGAGGGTCCGCCAATATCTTTATTGATCTCGATTACTTTGAGCTGCTCCATTTCCAGTAATTCATCAACTATAAAAAAGGATGAGGGATGCAGGTGAATGGCCGTATAGTCGTAATCACTGCAAATATATTCACCGCAGGGACGCAACATCTGCTTGAAAAGTGCGGGAGACAACAAGGCGGATAAATCTTCCTGATACCAAATGCATTTCCCCGGAGACCAGACATTATAGAATCCCAGTGAACGGCCGCCATGAAAATCTTTGCAGAGACCCTCTTGCGCCTTTATCACTTTCATGAAGCATTCGGTGACATTGTTCAAAGCTATGGCCGATTTTTCGGGCTGCTGGATCAGCGCCAGCACCATTTCCTGCTGCCCTAAAAGACTGCCCAGCATGTCTGAGGGGCCTCTCATTATGGGCATACCAACAGGGAACCTGTCATCTGATAGAGCAACGAGGTGCCTGGTAAATTCGAGGTACTTTGCCCACCACTCGTTATCCAGGGTTAATCCTATTGGTTCCAGGTTCTCAATGGTTGCACCGGTCGGTTTGGAAACGAAGCTGGCTTCCATAGCTACTATTTCGCAGCCGAGCATTGCTTCCATCCAGGGGATTCCTGTGTAAGGGGTGCCGACCCAGAAACCATCCTGGTCAACAAGCAAAGATTCTTTGTACATGTGTTCATAGTCGGCCATGAAAGATGCTACATCAAGCATATCCGGAGTTATCACTTTACCTGGTTCAAGCAGGTGCTGGGCACTGCTGTAGTGCCGGCTGAAGAAAAAATCCTCTGCAATTGTTACCGATATAAGCGGCCTTTCCGTATCCTCTCTTTTCCAGTATTGATTGTGCTTTTCGATCCTATGATCCAGGGAAATGGTCATTTTATCTCCTCTCGGTAGGCTTGAGCTTTTCATAAACTACTCCAGCAACGGTATCCCAGAACTGTACTTGCCCACCACTTTCAGATTCGGCTTCAGCCCAAAACCTGATTTTTCTGAGATGGGTAACATACCGCCTTAATCGAACACCAAGGCTTCAGCTGCAATCTCATCTACATATGGGAATCGCTATACTCTACTCTCTACTATGTCGGTACCTGCAAACTCAGAGACCAGCTGCAAATCAGCAGCGGGGCCAACGGCGGTATCATTTTTCCCGGCCATCCAACCACTGCGCAAATACTGTTTTTATTACTGTCTGTTGTTTAGAGACACTTCCCGGTTGCCAAAATAATCTACCCTGATCTCAGGCATCTGGGCCCGGGGCCGTCTGCCCACTTGAATACTAAGTGTACCAGAGCATAAAAAATGTTCTCTGGAAATCTTTACAATTGAAAAATTGCATAGCTTGATCCTGGGTATCTGAGAAGTGGGGAGGGTGGATTAAGCGAAAGCTTTACCCTGTCAGAAGGCGATACCAGGCCAGACTTTATCAGGAGAAAACAGAAATCGGCTGTTTCCTATCTCTTATTATACCATAGTGGAGTCATATCACTAATTCATGGGAGTTCTAGATACTTTTGGGGCTTAGACTACGTAAGCCCTTTCATTTCAGCCTCTGCCTTTTCAAGCCAGAAACGCGTATCCATTTCCCGCCACATTGCAGTTGCAATAGCAAAATTTTCCATTGCATGCTCCGGCTTTCCAGCTAGACGTGATAGCGTGCCCAGGCCAACATGACAGTGGGCGAGAAGAGGACGCATGTCGAGTCCCGTGGCCAGAGTCATTGCCTCTTGATAGGCGCCTTCAGCGGCCTTTAGGTTGGGTGGATCACTGATTGCAGCAGCTTCGCCTAATATGCGTTGAGCCCAGGCTTCTTGGCTGCGCTGACCGTGTGTGCGCGCCAGTGCTAAGGCTTGTTTAGCATTGATAGCGGCCTCCTCCACCTGGCTGGCAAGGAGCTGCGCTTCGCATAAATGTACAATCGTGGGAGTAAGAAACATCGAGAATCCTATAGATTCAGCAGCAGCAACAGCGCTATTCAGGAGATCGAGTCCTTCCGATTCGCGTCCGGCGAGCACGTACATATAGCCCAAAAGCTCATCCACAGTTGGGGCAACGAAGCGAAGGTTCCACTCCCGGCACAGGGCGACCCCACGTTCGAGTAAAGGAATGGCTTGACTGAAATCCCCTTTAACGCTGTAAACTTGGCCCAGAGCGCGATAGGCAAAGGCCAGACTGTAAGGGTGATTGAGGGTTTCAGCAAGTCGAACGGCATCAAGTCCGTGCGTCATCCCTTCATCGATTTTGCCCCTTTCAGCGAGCCCCCAGGCCCAAAAGACGCGGGCCATAACGACCGGGAATCCGGCCATACCGAGCCGTTCCCGACCGAGATCACCTGCAAGTAGGTGAATGGCCTGATTAAGACTATCCCCTGCTCGCTTGTAATCGCCAGCGGTAAAGTAGGCAGTGCCTAGGTAGTAATTGGCTACGACCTTGAGGGAAAGATCGTCTAGTTTTTCTGCCATCTCCTCAACTTTTTTTGCTGATGTCACAGCATCTGGCGAATAGCCGGTCAATCTGGAGTGCTCACTCATGTACGCTGCTATTATTGCCAGTCGACGCTGGTCATCTAGGCCCAAAGCCACTATCTCAGCGTCGCGAAGATGACCAAGTCCGGTATCAACCTCACCTAAGGGGAAAAGGGAGTTCCGCAAACCAAGGCGAAAGTCGACAGACTGCTCGAGTGTCTCTAGCGTCTCAGGGAGATGCGTAAGTGCTGACAAAGCTTGATCGAAGTAGCGTGACGCCTCTTGATGCGCTGATCTGCCGTGCGCTCGCGTTGCAGCTTCGGATAAGTATTTCACTGCCTTCTCCCAAATTTCTCCACAACTTGCATGGTGGGCTAGCCGTTCTACTTGCTCACCGATACGCTCAGAATAGAGATTTTCGATGGATTCTACGATTTGGGCGTGTAATTTTTTTCGCACATCGTGGAGCAGGCTGCCGTAAGCAACCTGGTAGGTGAGGCCATGAGTAAAGGTGTATTCTACGTCGGGGAAAAGACGAAGCTCATAAAGAAATTCTGCCGCTTGGAGATGCGCGATCCCACGGTGGAGACCATCTTCGGTAATATCGACTATGGCTTGGAGCAAGGGGAAAGGCACCTCCATGCCAATCACCGCTGCGGCCTGAAGAAGACTCTTTTCCTCTGGCAGAAGTCGATCGATCCTGGCTGCCAGGATAGCCTGAACAGTGGGGGGAACTTCGATACCCTCTAATGGTTTCGCCAAACGATAGAAACCTCGATTGCCTGCTAGAAATTCAGTTTCCTCCAACATCCGTATGGTCTCTTCTAAAAAGAAAGGGTTGCCCTGGGTCTGCTCAATCAGTTGCTGTTTGAGCGGCTCTAAACTGTCATCACTTCCGATCAGGCCCTCTAGCAGTTGTTCACAGCTCTCTGGCGGTAAAGGTTCGATACGAAGTTGTGTGTAATAACTCTTCCCTCCCCATCCGTGCTGGTACTCAGGACGATAGTTGACAAGAAGAAGCATGTTTGCGGTTGGTAGGCTCTCGACCAAGCTGTCAAGAAGTCCCTGGGTCTCGGAATCAATCCATTGGAGGTCTTCCAGAGCCACACCGAGAGGTTGAACTTGGCTTTCGCGCAATAGCAGGCGCTTAAGCGCATCGAGGGTACGCTGACGTCGCGTTGGAGGATCCATGGCCTGCCACTGAAGATCGTCGACTGGTACCTCTAAAAGCGTTAGGAACGCAGGCAAGCCAGGCTCTAGTGCCCGGTCAAGGGAGAGAATCTTACCCGTTACCTTCTCGCGGATCTTTCGTAAATCGTCTCGCGATTCAATTTGGAAATATGCTTTTAGAAGATCTATCACAGGCAGATAGACACTAGATTTGCTGTAAGACGCTGTACCGCTCTCAAGAACAAGCCATCCGTGTGTCCGTTGAGAATGGATGAACTCCCAGAAAAGACGCGATTTACCAACGCCAGGATCGCCCACCAGAGCGACAACCTGACCGCGCCCCTCACGGGCCTTGTCGAGAGCCTGATTTACGATCTGGAGTTCTGCCTCTCGACCAACGAAACGGGTGAGCCCTCGTGAGACAGCAGCTTCTATACGCGAGCGCGGTGTACCTGCCCCCGTTACCTCGAATACCTCAACTGGCTCCTCGATACCCTTGACAGCCAATGGGCCGAGTGGGCTGACCTGTATAAAACCTTCGGCCAATGTCAATGTGTTTGAAGTGATCAAGATTGAACCAGGTACGGCCATCTGCTCCATTCGTCCGGCAAGATGGGTGGTCTGGCCAATGGCATTGTAATCCATCTTAAGGTCGCTGCCGATAGAGCTGACGACTACCTCCCCCGAGTTCAGGCCTACGCGAATCTGGATGGGAATACCCTCACTCCGCCTAAGTTCCAAGGCGTAGCGTTTCATAGACTCCTGCATTCTGAGGGCAGCGTAACAGGCGCGAACGGCGTGGTCCTCATGGGCCAGAGGTGCACCGAACAAGGCCATGATACCGTCTCCCATAACCAGATTGACAGTTCCCTCATAATGATGGATAGCATCCATCATTATTTTAATAACCGGATCAATTAGCTTTCTTGCTTCCTCCGGGTCGCGGTCGGCCAGCAGTTCCATGGATCCTTTAAGGTCGGCGAATAAAGCTGTCACCTGCTTACGTTCGCCTTCGAGTGTGCCTATAGAGACTAGGATCCTCTCTGCTAAGTGCTTAGGTGTGTAGGTCTCTGGCTCGGAATAGCGAGATTTTGTAGATGTAGGTGAAGAGGCATAGCCTGTGGGATGAGCACACTCTGAGCAGAAATTTGCAGTGGGGGATAGTTGGAAACCGCAGTTTGCACATGCACGTACCATAGGCGCCGCACATTCTTCGCAAAATTTGGCGCCTGGGCGATTCTTATGCTTGCATCTGTGACAATTCATAGCTCCTCTCCCAGGATAAAATTCGTTACTGCTATTTAATTTACTTCGGTATAAAGACCCGATAGCAGAACTCAGGGATTGAGCGAAATAAACACGAGTACATCAGATAAACTTAACCACTATTCCTAACCGATAAATAGAACGATGTGGTAGTGTTGTTAGGCAATATTTAGCAGGGCAATCTTGAGAATAGGTCGCTAACACGAAGAAATCTAATTTGCCTTGATCCTGTTTTACGAGAGACCTCACCGTCCTGCGCTGAGTACCATCCGGATCGCATTTGTCTCACAGGTCGTGACACACAAACCGCATCCATAGCATTTATCCTGCTGAAACTCCATCGCCCCCGGTTCCCCGCTTCGAGCGCCGAAAACACACCTCTCCCCACATACACCACACTGCATGCAAGCGTCTGTGTCCACCACGGCGACATAATCGGCATGAGCCACCAGATCGGGCCGACCAAGCTTTTGCATAAACTCAATATCATGACAACAGCACTCGCAACAGCTGCAGAGCGCATAAACATGCTGCTCAGGGTTATAGATGGTCAGGTGAACCAGCCCATGCTGATTAGCCAGCTTCAGCGCCGTCACAGCCTCCTGCAGACTGACGCGACGGGCTGCACCCTGCTTAACCATTTTGTCCGCCACATCGTTCGTGTAAAAACAGACTTCCAACGGATTCTCGCATCGCTTGTGCTTTGTCCTGCACAAGCACTTTGCCAGTGCGAACGATCGCGAATTCCTTAATATCTCAAGCACCTGCTGTGTCGGTATAACCCACTGTAACGACTCCAGTGACTGCTGCACTGGAACAACCTTTGATGAACTGGGAATCTTCCCTTCCTTTACCCATCCATCAAAAGTATGCATACGTTTCTCAAGTTCTTCATCCCGTTTTTCCTTTTTCATATCTCATCCCCCTATGGTTCAATGCTCTATAGATGAGTAGATGGGCCTTAATCTTAGTTTAAACTTGAACGAGAATTATGTACACTCACTAGTCAGTATACTAAATGATATACTCACAAACATCAGGAGCTAACGGTTCTATTTGTGTGGCGGAGGGAATCGGGATGAGAAGCCGAGTCTGTCCGCTACGGGTATAGAGGAGCAACAGCATGCGCAGAAAATCTTCGGAAACCCGACAGCAAATCATTGATGCCGCCTATACTCTTTTTTATCAGATCGGATTTATACGTACCGGTGTTGATGCGATTGCTGATGCGTCGGGTATTACCAAAAGAACACTATATCAGCACTTTAGAAGTAAGGATGAGTTGATCGAAGCGGTGCTGGAACATCAGCATCAGATGGCTCTCGAACGTACCCGGCAGTGGGCCGATTCTATCACTGGAAAGCCGGATCAGATGGTGAAGACGCTTTTTGATAAACTCGCCCAATGGGCCAGCCGGAATGAGTGGCAGGGATCAGGCTTTACCCGGGCGGCTGTGGAATTTGCTGATCAGCAAGGGCATCCGGCTAGAAAGGCGGCGCGTCGACATAAGAAGGAACTCGAATTGTATTTGGTAGAAAAATTCACCGCACAGAATCTGGATAACGCCGAACAGTTGGTGCGAGAAGTCTTGTTGTTGATCGAAGGGTGTCAGTCTCTTACCCTGATTCATGGTAATTTGGACTATGTTGATTCTGCCCGCCATGCCGCCTTGATCCTAGTCCAAAATTATCAATCAACGCCCCCAGAAAATGTACACCCTCCTCAACAGAGCTGAAACTAATCTTCTGGCTTGGTGAGTCGAACCCTTGACATTTATCTATTGGTTTAATAGGCAAAAGCTGGAGACATTGAGAAGGCAAGCTAGAGGATGAGTTTGAATGCAGGGACTGCCAAGCCAAATTTCCATTATTGCTGTGTTGTTTGTTTTCGTAGGCTATCAGGAACTTCTTCAGGTCACTCCAACCTCATTACCGTCAAGCTTACTATTGCGCAGCTTTAGTGTCTGTAGACCAAGTGGTTCATATACCGTCAAATTGCAGGCTACCTTGAAAAATCGCTTTTTCGCCCAAACTCCGCGTTGCGCATGAAGATTTTATCCTCGACATATCAACTCGGCCTGCGGCAAAATTTACATTCGCGCCTTGATTATGAACGAAAATTTCAATTTTTCAAGGTAGCCTGTAGGTTTACAGGAACTCTCTTAACCTGAGCGATCCTTGGTAAGGTGAGAGATAACAAAAACTTAGGATCGGTCCGCTTCCTGCCCGACAAGTTGATGGTATGCAGGAATAAGATTATAAGGACAGCAGCCCTCGATTTGCTCAGTTAGTTATCTTCAACCCTGCTGGAATCAGTCCTTCAATGATCTTGTCGATCAACTCAGGCACTTTTACATACTTGCCTATCAGCTCTCTTCCTTCGCTGGAAAAATCTGGTACCAGTTCAAGCAGTTCTTCAGCGGCATTTTGAGCTTCATGCACCTTCCCCATCCTGCCGAGGGCAGCCGCACGCATGAGAGGATCGAAGAACAGGTCGGGATAATTAAATTTGAGTGCTTCGGCGAAGGCATTTTCATAGTCATCTTGGTGGTAATAATCCATGAACAGGGCAAGATGAAACCAAGTGGGATGGTAGGGGTTGAGCACCATCCCTTGGGCCAGAAGATCACGACCACGTTGCCACTCTCCATAAAGGCAGAGGTGCCAACCGGCAACGCCGATAATATAGGGCGCATTGGGGTTAAGGGCGACGGTTTCGGTTACACTCTTCAAAAACAATTCCTTATCGCCACGATGAAAATGCACCAGGGTGATCGCGTCCTGTACGAATTGATTATCCTTATCAAGGGTCACACCTTTTTGGGTGCAGGCGAGTGCCTTATCAAGAGAGTCGTTACCATCAAGAAAGCCGAGGGCGTGGTTGTCAGCATGCAGATGGCCCAGCATGGCCCAGGCCAATCCATAATCCGGGTCCAGCTGCACCGCCTCTTCAAGAGCATCGAGGGCTTGAATGAATGATTCCTGGGTCAATACCGTCTCATAATGGTAGAACTTCAATACGGCGTCATATGTTTTCAGATCCGATGGTCTTTTCTTGCGCGACTCCTTTGACAGGCGTCGATTCATCAACCCATAGTGATCGGCGATACTGCCGACCACCCGTTGGGCGATAGTTTCCTGCATTGCGATCAGGTCAGCGGCAGCAAGTTTCTCCTTGTAGCTCATGCCCCAGATCTGTTCAGCTGTGATGGTGTCGAATAGCTGAATCGTTGCCTTGATTTCAGTCGTCCCTATGCGGATACTGCCAGCGAGCAGGAAGCGCACACCAAGGTCCTGACCAATCTTTTTAGGATCTGCCTCTTGATCCTTGAACTGCATGGCCGACTGCACAGCGATGACAGAAATATCCTGAAATCTTGCCAGCTCAGCAGTCAACTCCTCGGTCAGGCCGGCAACGAAATAATCCTGCTCCTGATCACCGGAAAGATTTTTCAGCGGCATCAGTACTATCGAGGGACCTGGAAAAAGAAATTCATGTCTTGAGGCTTTCTTTTGCCGCTCATCACCACCGAGAGATAGTGAGGTATCCTTGAACAAAGGTAGGTAAGCACCTTTGGGGATTTCGATTCTTACTGGGCTTACTTCATCTGCGGCGAGATAATAGTTTTCCAGAGCACGGCGCAGTCTTCCAGCTTCCACCCGAACAATAGGGTCCACTTGAGGGTTAAAAGAAGAGGGCCGATCGTACACGGCGATGGCCACCGTATAGGCTTTGAGTTGAGTCGCTCTGCCTTGTAAAGTCTCTTCAACTATGAATTTCAGAAAACGTTTCTGTTTTTCCGAAGCGTTGAATTGAGGACTCTGGATGATACGTTCCAAATGGGTTCGAACAATCTCATCCGGCACATCGTTACGGCAACCGTCAACTTTCATTATGGTTCGCAAAAATCTAATTTATTCAATACGTTGAATTGGCTTTGTAACATGTACGTTACAGTAACGTACCTACCTACATGATCTAAAGGTTATATATTAGTACTAACCGGTGAACATACAATTCTGGTCTAGCAGGCAATCACAGGCCTAAAAGCCGGATACATCAAATGACAGGTGCGTTGATGACTGATCTGCTGACGATACTGCAAAGGCATTTCCCAGAAGAGAGCGACAGAATCAGACAACGACTGAACGAAGACCCCACGCTCAACGAGATAGAAGAAAATTATCGGGACTGTGTCACTGCTCTACAGCACTGGCGCCGGTCAAAAACGCCAGAGGCCCAAGCCAGAATTGCAGAATATTCTACTTTTTCCAGAGAACTAGAGCAAGAGGCATTAAATGCTTATAAAGCACAAGTTTCGCAGTCGAGAACCTGATTCAAACCTCATTGGTTCAAATCCTTTCTTTAAACGGGGCGTGCAGCTACTCGAGCCCCAACACAAAATTGTAAGTGAGGAACTAACATGTGCAAGAAGAAAATATGTCTACTGCTAACGTTTCTGATGCTTCTCAGTGGTGGCACTCTGGCTCAAAGTCAAGAGCAAGGCTCAGGCGGCGATGATTTAGCAGCAAAGGCTCAGAATCCAGTCGGTGCGATGTACAGCCTGCCGTTAAAATTCAGCTTTGATTACGGTGCTGAAAATGGAGAGGCCAGTTTTCTAAATGTTCAACCGGTTTTGCCTCAGACCATTGGCGAATGGAATCTCATTCACCGATTCATCATGCCGCTTATCGATTCTCCGGGAATGATAACAGGCACACCTGAGATCCCAAACCCGATTCCAGGTGACGGTGCCACAGGGCTGGGTGACATCAACTATTCTGTATATCTTTCCCCTGCTGATCCCAAGAAGGTAATTTGGGGCATTGGCCCTTCACTTATGATGGATACTGCCACAGATGATCAACTGGGCAGTGGTAAGTGGAGTACAGGTCCTACTGCTGTGGTGCTGGTACAACCGAAACCCTGGTCCTTAGGGCTCTTAGGACGACAACTGTGGTCCTTTGCGGGGGATTCTGATCGTAACACGGTCAGTCAGATGCTTCTTGAGCCTTTCATTAACTATAATCTTGAAGGTGGTTGGTATTTGATCAGCGATATGATCATTACTGCCAATTGGGAGGCTGATTCTAGCAATCAATGGACCGTACCTTTGGGAGGCGGTTTTGGTAAAATGTTTGCAATCGGCAACCAGAAGATGAATACCAAACTTGAAGCCTATTATAATGTGGAAAAGCCAGATGGTGCCCCGGACTGGTCCTTTTCATGGACGCTACAGTTTTTGTTTCCAAGATAGATTGTTAGACAAATAGAACAATTCACTAAAGAAGAGAAATCACTAGTGTCCGGTTACGCATCGTTACGCTTTGCCTAATCAGACACTAGTGACGTTGTGTATCAAAATCTCAACCATATCCGTATCAGAATATTTATACGATTGGGTAGTCTGATACAAATCAAACAAAACTGGAGGATCAAAATGAATCTACGAATGTTGTGCAAACCACTTGCTGTTGCAGGTTTTACCTGTTTGGCGATTGGTTTTGCTGCGGTTTCCTTTGCCGCTGAGAAAAAACCCAACATCCTCGTTATCTGGGGTGATGATATCGGCATCGAAAATATCAGCTACACCAATCGCGGCATGCTGGGCTACCAGACGCCCAACATTGACCAAATCGCCAAAGAAGGCGTAGGTTTCACTGACTATTACGCTCAACAAAGTTGCACGGCAGGTCGAGCGGCTTTTATCGGCGGTAGTGTCCCTGTCCGAAGTGGTATGACCAAGGTCGGTTTACCCGGTGCGAAGGAAGGCTGGCAGAAAACGGACGTGA
>CAJQNS010000163.1 GCA_905479735.1 uncultured Desulfofustis sp. | reverse complement strand
GGGTAGCGATCCAGGGTTGATTGGACTTTGCCATAAACTGAATATTCCTGTTACGACCGATGGCACAGATGCTGCTCCAGCGGAGATAGTCGAGCAGGCCAGAAAACGCTCCGCTTCGGTCTCTCAGGTCGATCTATTCTCAGCAGTTCCGAGTGCAGAGGTCCATCAGGTTCTGATGTCGCACTCACAAGCCGCTGCAATGATCGGAGAAGACCAGGATGGCAGAATCGCTCTGATCGGAGGATCAGATACCCTCCAGCTGTCGCTGGGCAGACTGCCTTTAGGGCTAGCGACTGAGCTATCAGGTAAAGGTGTGCAGCTTGGTGGATGGGGGGATGCAGCCTTGTGGATACTGAAAAACAAACCGCAACCAGAAGAGGGAGACACGCTCTTTCACACGCTCGATAATCGACAGGGGCCGCTTTTGGTCGTCAAAGGATTAGCCAGTATGGGGAGACTGGATTGGTTGCAGGGTATCTGTTTTACCGGTTTGAAAAGTTGCCAGGAACTATCTGCAGCACTCGGACTGGCGTATCTGGGGTGCCGAGTCAGTTCGGCAACTCCGATTCCTGTTCGGGGGAGTTCCACCGTAACAAAGGAATTGTCTGACATGTTGCAGAGAAACGGCGGAGAACTGCTTCATTTTGACCACCCGCCGCAACCAGAGGAACTGTCTGATTGGTTGACGAACTGCTAGTATCTTTTGAATCGAAATTAACAACTGGAGTCGCTCTGTGGAATGCGTGATCATCGGTGGTGGTGCAGCGGGTATGCAGGCCGCGTTGGGTTTTCGCCGGCAGTGGCCCGAGAAAAGCGTTACGCTCATCGATACAGAAAAAGAGATTGGCTATTATCGCACACTGCTGCCCCAGTTTATGAATCGGTCTATGCCGGAGAACAAACTGTTTTTCTGGCAGAACAGCAATGATAAGCAGCTCAAGGTGATTTCAGGCGTAACTGTCGAATCTGTTGAACCGGAGAACAAAACGATTCGCCTCAATAACAACAAGAAGGTTCACTATCAGCGTCTGATTGTTGCTTCGGGCGGTCGTCCCATTGTCCCCCCCGTTTGTATGACAGGTGCGGGCAAGGGGGTATTTCCAATTCGAAGCCTGCCAGCAGCACGGACCGCTCGAGACTGGCTGCCGAATCATCCCCAGATCGTCATAATCGGTGGTGGACTGGTAGGTGTTAAAACGGCTGCCCACCTTGCTGGAATCAATGTTTCGGTAACCCTGATTGAAAAAGAACAGCAGCTTCTGCCCCAGGCCTTGTCCGCCGACGCAGCACAACTGGTGGAAGCCCATTTGAGGCAGAAAAGAATTCGCCTGTTACTGGGCAGCACGGTGGAAGATATTCAGTTTGATCAGGGAGCAGTCAGCGCAGTTCTCGCCTCCGGCGAGTGGCTACCCTGCCGCACGCTGCTGGTGGCCGCCGGCTCGGTTCCTGAGGTTGGTTTTTTGCAGGATTCCAATCTTCTTCAAGAGGGACGGCTTGAGGTTTCAACCTCCCTGCAGACAAAGGATGCGAACATCTTTGCTGCCGGTGATGCGGTAACCATCGTCGACGATAACTCGTTTACCCCCTGGACGTGGCCCCAGGCAGTTGTCCAGGGTAAACTGGCTGCCGCAAACCTCTACGCACCTGTCCCGTCTTCCTTGGACTGCTTGTCCCGGGTCAATTGCATGAATCTCGATGGTCTTTCTCTGGCCGTCCTCGGGGTTCCAGTGGCCGGAGTGCAAAGAAGCGTGTACTCGAAACCTGAGGACGGTGTCTTTCGAGAACTGTTTCATGCCGACGGCAGGATTGTCGGAGGTGCGTTAATCGGTGATATCTCCAAGGCTGGAAGACTGCATTGGATGATGAATAGTGGTAAACCGGCCGCAACCGATTTTGCTCACTTAGTTGAACCTAGAATCGATATTTTTTCAAAAATATCGGAAAGTTGTGCCAAACATAGCCGGCGGGCGGCATTTCTGCTGCCTCAAGGAGTTTGACGGATGATCGTTTTTAAAGATGTATGCGTGGGGTGTGGGAGATGCCAGCCGTATTGTCCTGCCGGAGCCATTCACTTCGAGGATTGCAAAAGTGCGGTAGATCAGGAGATCTGTTACGAGTGCGGGACCTGCCTGCGGAGCGAGATCTGTCCGGTTGATGCCATCCGTGAACCAGCCAATGTCTATGAGTATCCTCGTGCCCTGCGTAAGTATTTCAGCGACCCAACTTCGACCCATGCGGTGACTGGCATCCAGGGGCGGGGTACAGAGGAATCCAAAACCAACGATGTGACCCTGCGATGTGGTCCTGGAGATGTGGGGATTGCCATTGAAATAGGCCGCCCCACCCTTGGCATGGGATTAAGAGACATCCAGAAGATTACCCGAGCTCTGGCCTGTAACGGGATTCACGAAATTGAGCCGAACAACCCCATCAACTCGATGATACTTGATCCCCAGACCGGGGATTTAATTCCGGAGTTGCTCGATGAACGAGTTTTGAGTGCAATCATTGAAATGCAGGTAAAAAAAGAACGGTTGGCAGAAATCTTAAGGGTCATCAAGCAAGTGATACCCGAGTTGGATTCAGTATTTACACTGGATGTGGCGACTATGCTCGAGCCGGGCCTAACCGTACCGTCAGATGTGTTGAAAGCAATTGAGTCGGAAGGTTTTTCGTGGCGCCCGAATGCGAAAATCAATATGGGACTCGGCAGGGTCACTGAATAGGAAACGATATGACACACAGCCTACATCGTGAAGGGTCCATCGAGTCGCTGGAGAAAGATTACGCCGTCTTTATCTACCCCGCACGGGGCTATAATTATAAAGGGTGTGTTCCCAAGGTTCGTCATCTCGTGGAGATCGTTTATCAGGTCGGACCGGCCAACATGATTGCCACCACGCTGCGAAAAAACATGTACAGCGACGTGACACCTGAAGAGGTTCTGGGCAGCATCAAGGAAGGTTGCCGGGTCTTTACGGTCTTCAACAGCCGGGAAAAAATCAAATCGCTGCTCCAGGG
This sequence comes from uncultured Desulfofustis sp., assembly GCA_905479735.1. Taxonomy (GTDB): domain Bacteria; phylum Desulfobacterota; class Desulfobulbia; order Desulfobulbales; family Desulfocapsaceae; genus JABDQA01. The sequence goes on along the minus strand of CAJQNS010000163.1, from coordinate 469 downwards.
ATTCAAAGATGCCGACCAGGGAATTTCCATCGTGGTCAGTGGCCTGATTGACAGGGTGCGCGATATCGCCGCTGAGGTCGGGTTAGATCCCCATACCATCAACCTGTCGCTGGGTATTCATGGGGGAACTGAACATCTACCGCCCGCTGAGATTCGTCAGTTTACCACGATGTGCGGCCACGCCATGGTCTCTCCAAAGCTGGTCGAGGATGTTATTCGCCAGGTGAAGACCGGCAAGATTGATAGTTGGGAGGGGAGTTGGGTACTCGCCAAACCATGCGCCTGCGGCATTTACAACCCCCATCGATCCCAGGAACTGCTTGAAGAATTGTCTCCTCTTTATGTCGTCACACGTTGGTGATTGTGAAAGAGAAAAGAGTGAGAATTGAAGTGCAACCAGGTCAGAATCATGATCATTAACCAGAAACGATGGTAGAGAGATGCCTGCAATAGACAAAGAGAAATGCAC
>CAJQNS010000162.1 GCA_905479735.1 uncultured Desulfofustis sp. | reverse complement strand
TTCAAAGATGATGTGGGAAGTGTTTGTCTTGGTTTTATTCCTGCAATCCCCCCAATTACTTGGAAGAGTAGCGAAAAACTTACAGGATGAGGCTTAACATTCCCCTAGGAACGGCGACAATGAAAGGCAAATATAATAGTAATAACTATCATTAATCAATTGTTTTGCCCCTATTGTTTTTGGTTGAGATGAGCATATTATCTAATACACACCGATGATCGACAAAGGGCTTAACCACAAAATGGGCCACTGATCAGCGGAAAAGAACGAAAAATCAGAACTACAGCATGAAACAAGAAAGCAGGTTCGAAACGAAAAAAACTAAATACGAATAGCAAGGGGGTTAGTCATGAGTATGCGAGGAGAAATAATTTCGGAAGAATATAAAAACATGGTTTGGGTACGCGACGATAAAGGCGGTGAGTATGTCTGTTACGCCAAAGATCTGAAATCAGCCGGTCACGTTTCGGAAAACGAAAAAGAGCATTGTCTTGACACCGGCCTGGTCCTGGGACCGAACTGGTGAGACTGGGTCAAAACACCATCTCCGATAACGATCGGCACCTACCCATCTGGTGCAGTCGTCCTACTCACCGATCATGTCAAACTGGAACATGATCGGTGAATTTCTTTAGCTTGCTGTGTTGAACAGAGATATAGGGTACCATTGAGAAATAGGTTCCAGTAGACCGTTAAGGGGGAGACTATGCGAGATGAAACACCTTGTGAAGTGGCAATAATTGGAGCAGGGGTAGCTGGACTCGCTTGTGCAAGGGTACTCAAGGAAAATAACATCAGTTTCACTGTTCTGGAAAAATCGGACAGTCCGGGCGGCAGAATACAAACCGATTATCTGAACGGTTACCAACTGGATCACGGGTTTCAGGTTCTCCAGACGGGATATCCCGATATTGACCAGTATCTTGCCCTTGAGAGTCTCGATCTGGCCGCCTTTCCCTCAGGCGTGGCAGTAAGATATGATCAACGATTTCATATCGTTGCTGACCCGCGCCGTCATCTGAAAAATTTCTACAGCACCATCGCATCGCCAATTGGGACAATAGGTGACCGTTTTAAGCTGCTGAGACTTGTGGGGTCGCTGGTGCGGCGTCCCATGGCAGATATTTTTGAAGATCCGGAGGAGCCAGCATTACAATTTCTCAAACAGTGGGGTTTCTCAGAGCGCTTCATCAAAAGTTTCTTTACTCCTTTCTTTGCCGGAGCGTGCCTCGATCCTAGCATGAAGGGGTCCAGCCGGGTGTTGAAATACGTCACCCGTCTGTTCTCCACGGGCGATGCAGCGTTGCCGGCCGGCGGCATGGCGGCAATTCCCCGGCAGATTGCCGCGTCCCTCCCGACTGACTCGGTTGTCTACGGGCAGGAGGTGATCAGGATAGAGGAAGGTGCCGTTACTCTGGCCGACGCCACTGTAGTCAGAGCAAACCAAATTGTCGTTGCCGTTCCCCAACCGGTCTGCGCCCGAATTTTGAAGGTAGGCGCTCCGGTGAGCTCGGTAGGAGAGGCTTGTGTCTATTTCTCCTCGGAGTGGCGGCCACCCCTGCCGGAACCATTTCTGGTTCTCAATGGTGAAGGCGCGGGTCCGGTGAACAACATTGCCTTCCCGAGCCTGGTGGCATCCACTTACGCACCGCCGGGAAAGACTCTTATCGCCGCAGTGGTTCTGGGTAACCAATTTTTACCCAGGGATGACCTGGAGGATCTGGTCCGAGAACAGTGTGGGGGATGGTTTGGCCCTGAGGTTGACCAGTGGGAACATATCAAAACTCACCGCATCCACCACGCTTTGCCGGATCAGTCACCACCCACGGCTAATCCCTATGAGGGCCTGGAGCAATTCTCTCCAGGAATAACGATCTGTGGGGAACAGACCAGTCTGCCGGGATTACAGTGGGCAATCATGTCTGGTGCAATGGCCGGCCGCAGCGTCGCTGAAAGGTTGGGAGACTAACAGAATGGAATTATCACTAGCGGCCAAAAGACTGGAGGGGAGGCATTATGGACAAAACTGAACGGCTGATGCAGGAACGTATCAAGGCGCTTCTTTCGGAACAGCCTCTGGCGGTTCTGTCTACGCAGCGAAATGGTCAACCCTACTCTAGCCTTATGGCGTTTGCTCACACCGAAGATCTCCACGCGATCGTGGTGGCCACGGGCAAATCAACCCGTAAACACCAAAATATTATTCAGGATTCAAGAGTTTCCCTGCTAGTTGACAATCGCTCCAACAATGAAGAAGACTTCCACTCAGCGGCGGCGCTCACCGTTCTGGGTGTGGCCAAGCCCATCGACACTGATGAGCGGCCAGTCTATGAAGCCATCTATCTGAAGCGGCACCCCTATCTCGAGAAATTTCTTCGCTCACCAGCTACCACTTTCATCAAGATAGCGGTAAAGCATTATCTGCTGGTATCCCGTTTTCAAAACGTCATGGAGTATAGGATCAGTGATGAAGTGGATCTATTCGCTTGAAGATCTGCCGTATCCGGATGCTTCGGTTATAGGCGGCAAGGGACTGGCGCTGTTTCAGATGACTGCAGCAGGCCTGCCGGTTCCAAAGCCTGTGTGCATAGGCACGAGCGCCTACGATCTGTTTGTCGATCACAATCACCTGAGGGAGAAAATCGGCCTGGAGCTTTATCGAAAAAGCATCCGGGATATGCGCTGGGAAGAAATATGGGATGCCAGTCTTCGCATCAAACTTTTGTTTATGAAAGCAAAGATCGACGGAGAGTTGGAAGCGAATATCCTCGACACTATTCGGGACCATTTTGGGGATCGTCCCCTGGCGATCAGATCTTCTGCCCCGGAGGAGGATGGTGCGGGCGGCTCCTTCGCCGGTTTGCACGAATCATACATTAACGTTGTAGGACCTCATGAGATAGCAAAGAAAATAAAAATGGTGTGGGCCTCACTGTGGTCCGACCGCGCCGTCTTATACAGACAGGAGCTTGGGCTTGAGGTCGTTAAGAGCCGGATGGCGGTTGTGGTGCAGCCGTTTATAGAAGGCGATGTTTCCGGAATAATGTTTACCAGGAATCCTCTTGATGACGACCAGATGGTTCTTGAGGCAGTTCATGGCCTCAATCAAGGACTGGTGGATGGCGCCATTGCTCCCGACCGGTGGCTGATCACCCGGGAAAACCGCAGAATAGAACTCCACCATAAACCGGAAAAAAGAGACAGATGGTTTGTCCGTTCAGCAGCAGACGGAGTAATTTGTGATGTTATAGGCGACGAGAGGGGTGAACAGCCACCGCTGGATGAGCCAGGCGTTGAAGGAGTTGTACAATTGGGCCTGAAAGTTGAGGAGCACTTCCAGGCACCCCAGGACATTGAATGGACCCAGGCAGATGGTAGAAGTTACCTGCTTCAGGCCCGCCCGATTACGGCTGGCAGTGAAGAAACGTCGGGTGATAAACGTGCCTGGTATCTCAGCCTGACCCGAAGTTACGACAATTTACTTCAATTATGGCGGAGAATTACGCAGACCCTGCTGCCGGAGATGGACGAAGATTATGATCGCCTGAAGGCGGTAAATTTAGGTGAGCTATCAGAGGCAGAGTTGGCAGTTGAATTGCGCCGGCGCATTGAATTGAATGAAAGGTGGACGGCGACTTATTGGAGCGACTTTATCCCGTTTGCCCATGGGGTCAGGTTGTTTGGTGAAGTCTACAATGACTCGGTCGAACCTGATGACCCCTTCGAATTCGTTGCCCTGCTTACCGGCCAGAAGATGCTGAGCACCGAGAGAAATGGTCTGCTGCTGGACTGTGCAAAGCTGGCAGCCGCTGATAGCTCACTGCAGAAGAATCTGAAGCGGGGAGTACTCAAGGATGTTGGCGGACCGGACTTCCAGGCAAAAATCAGCCGCCTCAGATCACACTTCTCGGTTGACTTCGTCGGGGTTGGCGACCTGTCGGTGGTTGATCAGATTATCTCTGCCATGATTCTCCAATATACGCTTTTGGACAGCGATTCGGCCGCCCGTGGGCAAGAGGAGGCTGAGCGGCTCGAGCGGCTGTTTTTTGAGAAAGCAGCACGAAATATCGACATCGACCCTGCTGAACTTCTGAGCATGGCGAGAGCAAGCTATCGAATTCGCGACGACGACAATATTCATATCGGCAGAATCGGTCAGGAACTTGAGCGGGCCTGCGAATATGCCAAAACCCTGCTTCGAACCAATGAAAAAATAGTCCAGCCGAAAATTTCAGCCCTCAACCTTTGTCTGCTGCTCGAAGGTGAGAAAATTGCCCAAGATGCTTCTGCGGCAGAGGTGCAGGAATCAGAGACCGCCAGCCAAAAGCGGGTAAAGGCAAGGCAGTTGCAGGGGCAACCCGCGAGCCGAGGGGTGGCAACCGGTACGGCGAGGGTCATCGAGCACATGGCAGATCTGTCTGGATTCAGAAAAGGAGAAGTGCTGGTCATCGATGCGATCGATCCGACAATGACCTTTTTTGCACCGCTGGCAGCAGCAATAATTGAGCGTCGGGGAGGAATGCTCATCCATGGGGCAATCATCGCACGGGAATATGGAATTCCCTGCATTACCGGAATAGCCGGGGCGACAGACTATATCACTACCGGCGACAGGATAACCGTTGACGGCTATCTTGGCATCTGCACGGTTCAAAGTCAGGACGAGAATATCGAAAAGAACCTTTCCGAACCCGTGCGTTGACGTGTAAATCTGCAGCGTTGGCTTTAGCCCGAATGGTTCTCGTAGACCTGGCCAACCTGCAGAAATAAAAAACCTGTTAATCCAAAAGATGGAAGACCATTATGACATCGAAACAAAATCCGACACTCGAGCAGATACGGAAAGCGAAACTTTTGTTCGCTTCAGGGCAGATACGAGAAAGCATAAAGCAGTTTACCCTGGCGGAGAATGAGGGCTATGAACTTGTTGACATCTGGCTGAGCCGGGGTGCGGCATTGCTCGCCTTGGGCCACTATAAATCGGCTGAAAAGGATTTCAGCAACGTGCTTGAAGTCCAGCAGGACAGCGAAAGGGCCTATTACTACCGCGGCATTGCCCGCGCCGGCCAGGGACTTCACCAGAAAGCAATTGGCGATCTTACCGCTTCTTTGAGTCGCAATAATAACAGGGGAATAGCCCATCTTATCAGGGGGCTGTCTTATGCCGAGCTTGGCAACAGGTCTGATGCGGTACTGGACATCAACAGCGCGGGGGCTTTCTCGGATGCTGAACTGGATAGTTTTGCAAAACTGTTTGGCACCATAGGTCACCCGTTTCGCAATGCCAGGGCACTGATGGCTGAAGAAAATGCACCGTGGAACAACCTTTTGGATCGATCATCAGCAGATAAATTGATGAAGTTGCTTTAATAAGCAGTTGATCTAACGGCGAGAAGAAACCTAGGGATTGCCTGATTAGATGGGTAATGGCACCACTTCCTGTTCATTCGGTGCGGATCGAACCAGCCACTTCAAACTTATTGTCAGCATTTCTGCGCATCATTACAACCTCGCCGGACGCGGGATAAACAGCACTGAACGCGGTTATGTTCACCTGGTGGGTTACAAGAATCAGAGGTTTTTCCAACTGCTGTGCTGCTAGCCAGGTGTGCAGCGCTTCGGTCTGAGGGCCTTCTCTATCATAATTTCTAAAAAACGAATTGAGCGGCGGCAGCGGCACGGGGGTGCCAAGTCCAAGAAGCTCGGCTGTTTCGAGGCAGCGGCACCACTCACTGGTATAGACGTCGGCGACGGTGATGCCGGCCTGCTTGAATCTGTCGCCGATCCTTTTGGCCTGGTCCCGACCTGCCTGCGACAAATTTCGCTGGGTAGTGCAGTCACCGAGCATGAAATTTTCTGGATCACCTGTCCCGGGCGCCAGCGCATGGCGCATTAGGGCAATGTGGTTCCCTGTTTTAAAATCCTCCAGGAGTCGGCGCTCTTCATTTTTGTCGGCAGCCTCGGCACCGACTGAAATCAGCGTGATCAAAAAAGTGAGCAGCAATCCCAGGCGCAGCCCCTTATACTTTACTATTCTCTGCATGGTTGCCTCGGTGAAATTGTGATTTGCTATTTTGCGGACAATGCCGGCAAAAGATCCACAAAACTCTCTTTAAGATTGAGCATGGAAAGGTAGACGCAGCTGCTGGGAAAACTCTCGTGCAGCAACCGCAGGTTAACAGCCGGGTCATAGTCGGCAACCTCGAGTGAATCGTCACCGACGCTCTGGCTGAAAAGTTGGATATTGTCCGACATCCATGCCTCAACTACAAGTGGTATATCGAGAGTTTTGAGCTGGTCGAGTCTCGGCTCCGCACCGATTACCGGCTGCGTTACGACAAATCGGGCCCCGGCAGCGATTTTTTTATTCAATCTCATCAACTCGACGTCGATGGGATTGTAGTGGTTGAAAGCAGCCCCGGTTAGGAATTTACCCGGATGGGTTCGGTTGATAAAGCCAATCAGATCGGCGCTCGAGGCAACGTTGAATTTACCCCCTATGGATGCCGGGTCGAGCTTCGGCAGGGAAGGACCGCCGTCACCCCGAACGACAAGCAGAAAACGTATTCCCATTCGCAGTGCCCGGTCGAGAAGTTCATCAAGCTCAGCTTTGGTATGAAAGGTGTTGAGATTGATTACCACTCGTTCGGGATCAAATGACAAATTCAGAATCTCTATTGCCTCCAGCGCTCCCAGGCGCAGGTTGCCCATGGGATTGTCGGGAATCGAAATCCCACATCCCGCCTGCATGATCCGGGTGAATCGCTCCCCAAATCTTTGCAGCAACTGCTCACTGTAACCTTCTGTCGATTTCCTGGGGGTTAGCAGTTCAATGATGTACGGATAGTCGAACATGGGTAACACCTCCTTTGGGCCACTATAATCAGCGCTGACCAAAAGACTGCAAAACGATCCACTTTTTATGCTAAAGTAGTATCCTCGTGTAATGGTGAGATGCTCTGAGATGGTAATCGATGTGTCAGATTTCGATAATTCAGATGGTTCTGTGAGCTATAGATTTGCCATAATCGGCGGTGGGTTGACCGGTACCTCCCTGCTTTGCCAACTCGTTGACGAATTGGCACGCATGGGAGAGGCGGGGCACCTGTTCGGATCTCGACTGGGTATCGATGTCTTTGAGAAAGGCGCGGAGGTGGGACCTGGGCTGCCGCATAGTAGCGCCTATGTGCTTCCTTTCCATATCACCAATATGTGCGCCAGAGACATGACGGTGAGGATTTCCCGGTCGGATGATTTTCAGAGGTGGGTCGAACGGAACACAGCCCTATTGTGCCAGCATTTTGATCATGAGGGTTTAGATTTTTCAGCATCAGAAGGGCCAGATGAGCACTGTGCTCACTATCCGCGTGAGGTAATGGGCGAGTATCTGAAAAATCAGCTTGATGATGCTGCGCAAAGGGCGGAAGAA